>NZ_JAEHBO010000035.1:0-50499 GCF_016483575.1 Bacillus cereus group sp. N12 | reverse complement strand
GCATATAAGTGTCCACTTTCGTCCAATTAAATCTGTAATGGTTCCGACTAGAATAGCGCCAATAAACATCCCAAATAGAGCGTAGCTGGCAATTGTTCCAGCTTGAGCTGGTGATAGTGCCCAATTGTTATCTTCTAAAAGCTTTGGCAGAACGGCACCGTAAATACCTAAATCATATCCGTCAGCTAGAATGGCTAGCCAACAAATAAAAACAACAAGTTTTGTAATAGAGCTTGAAAAGATAGTTTCTGTAGATTCTAGATGAGGTGGAGCAGAAGGTTGCATAGTATTCACCCCTTTTATTTGTAGATGAATATATTATTTTATTTACTGTTAATATTTCCCTTCTTATGTCGAAATTTATATGAAAAGGTGTCATGAAAAACAAAGAAGTTCAACAGGATTCTTGTTGAACTTCTTTGTTTTTTATTCGTTATCAACTCGTTTTAATGGTTGATCTGCTGGCCCTTCCATAACATCGCCATCAATGGAAAAACGAGAACCGTGGCAAGGACAATCCCAAGTACAATCACCGTTATTCCATTCAACTTCACAGCCGAGGTGTGTACAAGTCGTATCGACGATATGTAGTTTTCCTTCTTTATCTTTATAAGCACCTGCTCGTTTACCGTTGACATGTACAACGGATCCTTCGCCAACTTCAAGATCCTCTGGTTTACGTAATGCAGTTTCAAGTTTCCCTTCAATTAAATGTTTAGCAACATCAATGTTTTGAGAAAGGAATGTTTTTATATCTGGATTTGCATGAAACCGTGATGGTGCAAACAGCTCTTTATATGGGCTGTGGACTTTTAGTATGGAATCCTTCAGTAAATGAGCTGCAGCAGTTCCAGTTGTCATTCCCCATTTGCGATATCCAGTTGCAACAAATATATTGGGATTGCTTTCGTTAATATGTCCGATATAAGGGAGCTTGTCTAGCGTAATCAAATCTTGCGCTGACCATCTATAGGGAACTTCATCTACTCCAAAAGTTGCTTCAGCAAAAGAATAGAGTGCTTCATAATGAAGCATTGTATTTATTCCCTGTCCCGTTTTATGACTCTCTCCGCCAATCAAAATTAATTTTTCTCCATTGTTTGTTATATAGCGTAAGGAGCGTTTTGGATCATCAATACTTAAATACATGCCACCTGGATAATCTGTTTTTGCTTTTATTGCAAGAGCATAGGAGCGTTCTGCGTACATTCGCGTAAAGAAAAAGCTATTCGCATCATAAAAAGGAAAGTGAGAACAAGAGACGACATATTCACAAGTGATGCGATGCCCCTCCTTTGTAATTACTTGTGGATAATCTCCTTTTTCCACATCCATAGCTGTTGTTTGTTCATAGACCTTTCCTCCCATCTCCACAAACTTTTCTAAAAGTGTTTTCAAATAAAGGAGGGGGTGGAATTGCGCTTGATTTTTCATTACAAGTGCAGATTGTACTGGAATAGGAATCGATAGAGATTGAACATAGTCACAAGGTATATTTAATTTTTGATAAGCTTCATATTCTTTCGATAAATTTCTTAATCCGTTATCAGTAGTTGTATATAAATATGAATTTTCGTTTGAGAAATTACAGTCGATTTTATATGTTTGAACAGTTTCATTTATGAATTGTAGAGCCTTATTATTTGATTCATAGTAAAGCCCGGCCTTTTCTACACCGAAATGATTTATTAATTCATCATAAATAAGATCATGTTGTGCTGTTACTTTTGCTGTTGTATGCCCAGTCGTTCCGTTTAAAATACGACCAGAATCAATTAAAACAACGTCGATGCCTTCTTTTGCAAGTAAATAGGCAGTAGTAATACCTGTAATACCAGCACCGATAATAGCAACTTTCGTCTTTATATTTTCGGATAAACGAGAGAAAGTAGGAAACTGAGTAGATTCAATCCAATAAGATAGCGGCAGTTGTGGAAATGTATCACTTGTCATTGCGGAAACCTCCTAATTTTAGAACAATTTTCCTTTTAATATTTCCATATTATATGAAATTCATGTGTATTGTTTTAGAAGTAGTCTATCTTTATTAAAAGAGGTTATAAATTATTTTAATATAATTAATTAGGTGGGGCATTATGAAGAAGTAGGATTTATATAAAACTAAATTTAAGTGATTCCATTTATTGATCACATAGAGAGTTATTGAATGAGATAGAGTCTATGGCGTTTAAGAAAATGTCTATATATAGTAGGTGAATCCTTATGGAATCTATACATTTTCTTTAGTGAAATAAAGTATGATTATAAAAATATAACCAACTTTTATTACTAGGTCATAAAAGTTGTTGACAATATAGAAATTCTATTGTTATGATTCATCATGTGGAAAGGTTGATAGAGAGTAAAAAGAGAAATGTTTTTCATTGATAATAAAAGCGAAAAATAAGTGACGATAGAGTGAGTATATTTTCCTTATAATAGATGCTTTTTGGATCATCTAGTAAAATCAATCTGGAAGCAAGAATTGATATATGTAAGTTGCGCAAGGCGCGGCATAAGAAAGGGGCAAAAGGATGAAGGAGCTTCATACGTTTGGGTGGTATGCAGCACGTGTATCACCACATTTGCCGAAAAAAGCATTTAAACCAGTGCCTACTCGTTTATTTGGTGGACTGGCTTATTTGCTTGTGGCATTGGCGGGGTTAATATCGATTGGTGTATTTGAATTGAATGTGTGGGCGAATCTAGGAATTGCGATTGTTCTTGGATTATGTTTTGCTTCACTAGGATTTTTAGGGCATGAAATTTTACATGGAACTGTTGTAAGAAAAGCATGGCTTCGTGACTTCTTAGGCGCGATTGCATTTATGCCATTATCAACAGGACCAAAGCTTTGGAGAAAGTGGCATAATGCAACGCATCATGTTCATACACAGCATGAAGAGAATGATCCGGATGCATGGCCGACACTTGAGAAACTTAAGAAGAGTAAGTTTTTGAGTTGGGTATATCGTATGCCTTTACATGTACGTTCATTCTTTAGTTTTCTGTCACTAACAATTCAATTTACATTGCATTCGACTCGAATGTTCTTTCATTTTATAAAAGAATTTAAGTCATCGAATCAAAAATCTGTATGGCTTCAACTTCTTTTGCCTTGGACAGTTTGGATTAGTTTATTATTTATTATGGGACCTGGAAAATGGTTATTTGCATATGTAATTCCTTTGTTAATTGCTAACTTTATTGTAATGGCATATATCGCAACAAATCACCGCTTAAATCCAATTGTTCCAGTAAATGATCCGTTAGCAAACTGTTTATCAGTAACAGTGCCGCGCTGGGTAGATGTTTTACATTTCAATTTCTCGTATCATACAGAACATCATCTGTTCCCTGCTATGAGCTCTAAATACTATCCGTTAGTAAAAGAGAAGATTAAAGAAATGTGGCCGGAACGCTATCACGAAATGCCGATGACAAAAGCATTGGCAGCACTTTGGAATACACCACGTGTGTATTATCACGGAAGTGAATTAGTTGATCCGCATAGAGAACATTTCTACGGTTCTTTAGGAAATGGATTAGACCCTCATAATATTTCATATCGTGAGGAACATATAGAAGAAAAAGAGAGTATTAAAAAAGTAAATCAGTAAAAGTTGATATATTTTGCAGTGAAAAAGCAAGCCATCTCAGGCTTGCTTTTTTTTATAAAGAAACTTCTTTTTTATTCTTTGTATGGACTTGGATAGAGTTTGTCTCTTTGCGCTGTAATCGTTTTTCTAAAAGGTTAACAAAATAAGTAAATAGGAGAACGAGTACGAGATAATATAAACCAACGATTACATATGTATCTAATTGTTGGAAGTTACTTGCGGCAATTGATAAACCCGATCCCCATAATTCGGACAGTCCTACGTAAGCAACAAGTGAGGAATCTTTCAATCCAATAATAAATTGATTACCCAGAGGAGGAAGAGATAGACGAAATGCTTGTGGTAATATAATTCGGCGCATCGCCAAAGGGTAAGGCATGCCTAAAGAGCGAGCAGCTTCTAATTGTCCACGGTCAACGGATTGAATGGATCCACGGAAAATTTCGGTAATATATGCACCGTTATGAATTGCTAAAGCAATTGCTCCTGCCCAAAAAGGGGTGAACACAACAACAGATGTAATACCAAAATAGAGAATTGCGATTTGAACAATTAAAGGTGTACCACGAATAATGGCGATGTAGACATGAGCGATACTATTTAGAACTTTATTGTTAGAGATTCGAAAGAAAGCGAATAGTAATCCAATTAATGAGCCGAGTACTAGGGAAGTTAATGTTAATTGTAATGTGACAATAGTAGCTTTTAAGAGTGTGGGGTAGGTAGAGATAAAAATTTCAAACATGCGTTTCACCTCATAGTGTATAGATTTTAGTAGGGAATGAAATACCCCACATAAAAAGTGGGGCATGATTTATGGAATCTTTGAATAGTTAACTTACTTCGTTTTTGCCTCTTCTCCAAGAATATTACGACCAAACCATTTTTTACTAATCTTTTCGTACGTACCATCTTTAATGATTTCATCTAAAGCCTTATTTACTTTCTTAACCATTTCTTTATCATCTTTGCGAATAGCAATTCCCATTTCATCAAGATTTAATGGTTTTCCAGCTTCTTTTATATTTGATTTACCTTCTTTAATCATTCGAAGACCAACCATTTGATCAGTGATTACTGCGTCCACACGCCCAGGCTCTAAGTCCATAAGAGCGGTAATATCACTATCGTATTCTGTAATTTGATCTGTATGTTTTGAAACAAGAGTTTTAAAGGTACTAGCTTTTACAACACCAATTTTCTTTCCTTTCAAATCTTCTGGAGAAGAGATAGATGTATTCTTTTTAGCTACGAAAATCTGGGCACCAGAGCGATAATATGGGTTTGAGAAACTAACAGCTTTTAATCGTTCTTCTGTAATGGCCATACTTCCTAAGATTGCATCATATTTTTTTGATTGTAGACCTTGAATTAGCGTTTCCCACGGATTTGTAATAGGAGCGGGTTTCATTCCCATCTTTTTCGCGAGCGCCTCACCTATTTCTACATCAAATCCGGCAAGTTTTCCGTCATTTTCTTTATAGTTAAAAGGTTTGTATAATCCACTCATCGCATAACGAAATTCCTTTTCACCATTTGATGAAGTAGTCGAGCTTTCCTTACTACAGGCTCCCAGTATGAATGATGTACATAGTGTAATACTCGCAACAATGGTTAATAGTTTTCTTTTCATAAGACCCCTCCTATATATTGATCATACGGATGGTTTTAAGTATGTTATCGAGATATTTTATTTGGACAATTAGTTGTGCACCGTATAAATGTATTTCTTTACGTTTGAAATAGAAGTTACATTATAAAACGTTACGTAAAAACTGTTTTGCTCGTTCATGTGATGGAGCTGAAAAGAATTGCGCTGGCGGAGCATCCTCTACAATTTTTCCGTCATCCATAAAGATGACGCGATCAGCTACATCTCTTGCGAAATTCATTTCATGAGTAACAATAACCATTGTCATTCCTTCTTCAGCAAGTTCTTTCATAACTTGCAATACTTCTCCAACGAGTTCAGGGTCTAAGGCTGAGGTAGGTTCATCAAATAGCATAATTTTAGGATTCATAGCAAGAGCTCGTGCAATCGCAACGCGTTGTTTTTGACCACCTGAAAGTAGGTGAGGAGTTACATCCGCCTTATCTTGTAGGCCGACTTTTTGTAGGAGTTGATTCCCAACGTCCTTCGCGTCTGCTGTTTCCAATTTTTTTACGTGAATAGGTGCTTCTATGATGTTTTCTAGTGAGGTCATATGAGGAAAGAGGTTAAAGTGTTGAAAAACCATACCGACATTTTCCCGGACTTTGTTTAAATTTGAATGCTTTGGATCAATTCGTTCACCTTGTAAGTGAATTTCACCTTCATCGTACATTTCTAAAAAGTTAAGACAACGAAGTAATGTACTTTTGCCGGAACCACTGGCACCGATTAAAACAACAACTTCTTTTTCTTTTACTTCTAAATCAATTCCTTTTAAAACATCAAGTGAGCCAAATGATTTTACTAGATTTCGAACTTGAATCATACAAAACCCCCAGTCAAAAATATATTTTACAAATGTTGCCCCTTATTTCTGTTATTAGTCATAAATTGTCAGAATCCTTTATTTTTTTCAGGGGATTTAATATTCAAAGAAATAATGATTTTTAAAATCCCTATATCTTTCTATAACGAAAATATGGATAATAATATATAGGTAGTACTTATATTGCTTATAAGAAGGGGGAAAGAAGAGATGGGAAAAGAAAGAAAAACATTTTCCTTTGGCTTGCGTATACAGCTTATGTTATTTACTACAATTCTAGCTTTCATTACATATTCAACAAGTTTAATTTTCATTTACGTTATATATGATTATTTTCAAAGTTATGTAAGTCAAACTGTTTATAATATTATCGTTATGTTATTAGGTGTAGTATGGTCTGGAATTTTAGCGTATGGGGCAGCAATATTTTTAATTAAACCACTTCGAAAGTTGGAAGAAGCAGCAAGGAAAGCGGCTGAAGGTGATATTCGTGAAGATGTCCCATTGCCAAAGATCGATGATGAGATAAAATCTTTAAGTGTTGCATTTAATATGATGCTAGGGAACTTAAGGGGCATGGTAAAAAATATCGATACTACATTTTCGTATACAAATAATCAAGTTCAGCAAATTAGAAAACAAACAGGTGAAGCGACAAAGCAAGCACAAGGTGTGTCTGAAACCCTTGCGGAGATTTCTTCCGGTGCCGAGCAATCAGCAGCATCGATTCAAGCGATCGTTTCTACTGTTGATACAACGACTTCTATTGCAAATGAAGTAGAAGGAAAAGCAAAACAGTCTGACGAGTTGTCTTCAGAAATGGTTCAAGCTTTAGGACAAAGTACACGTGTCTTTACTTCTTTAATTCAAGGTATTCAAACATTGGCGAGAGAAAATGAAGATTCGATGGAAAATGTACAGAAATTAGAAGAGCGAATGAAACAAGTTGAACACATTGTTTCTGTTGTGAGTGAGATTGCTAGCCAAACAAATTTATTAGCACTCAACGCTTCTATTGAGGCAGCTCGTGCAGGGGAGCATGGAAGGGGCTTTGCGGTTGTAGCAGAAGAAGTACGTAAACTTGCTGATGAAAGTGATCATTCCGCAAAAAACATATCGCAGTTATTACGGAATATGCAAGATGAAGTACAGCAAGTCGCATTGAAAATGACAGAGCAGGTGAAGACAGCTAAAGAAGAGGCGAAACGCGGAGAAGCTACAGAATTAATTTTAAAAGAAATGTCATCAAGTGTTATGGAAGTAGCCGATGCAACTAAGCAAATTAGTAGTTATATGAATGAACAAGTGAATCACATTCATCAAACAGGAGCACAAACAAAGGCTGTAGCAGCAATTGCGGAAGAAACGTCAGCTGGTTCACAAGAAGTGGCACGTGTGACGTTGCAACAGTCTAAAAATATGATAGCAATCGATCAATTATTAAAAGACTTAGAGAAGCAATCAGCGGATTTAAAACAAACAATTGAACGGTTTTCAATGTAAAAGGAAGAACAGAATGCTGTTCTTCTCTTTTTTTAGCTAGATTTAATATCTACAGTTAAAAAGTATAAACTATGAACGTTTCCGCAACATTCTTTTCTGTCCCTTTCGGATGAAAATTATAGCGAGCTATAATATTAAAAGGGGTGTCTTTTATGAAAAAAGAAAAAAGACAACGATTAATTAAACAATTTGTAAAGGAGTATGAAATAGAGAAGCAAGAAAGATTAGTAGAATTGTTAGCAAAAAAAGATGTATTAGTAACACAAGCTACAGTTTCTCGAGATATTCGTGAGTTAAATTTAACGAAGGTACCTTCTCAAGAAGGATTAATGATATATAAATTTTTCTCAGAAGAGCATTTACAAACTGATATAAAGTTAAAGAAAAAATTACGAGAGGTTGTTGTAAAAATTGATTGTGTAGATCAATTAATGGTTATTAAAACATTACCCGGTAATGCACATGTTATTGGTGTTTTGTTTGATGAGCTAGATTGGAAAGAAAAAATAGGATGTGTATGTGGAAATGATACATGCCTTATCATTTCTCAGTCAAAATCCGATAGGGAGATTTTAGAAGAAAGGTTAAATTTAATTATTTAGATGCAAAATCCTGTTTTTAATAAAAATTAAAAACAGGATTTTTGTTTAAATACGGAAGTTAAATATTCAACATATATGCGTAATATATGTGTTTTTTTATTGAAAAATCGGGATGAAGTGTTATAAAAATACAAATTCATATGATTTTAAAAAAATAACTTGTTTAATATTTCACAATGATAATGTGGATGCTTTCACAAAGATGAAGGCGCGTAGCATTTATTATGTACTTGTAAGACATCAAACATATTTAAAAGGAGGTACAACAAATGAAGCATCCGATACATGTTACTTCAGAGATTGGGGAATTACAAACAGTTTTATTAAAACGACCTGGTAAAGAAGTGGAAAACTTAACGCCAGATTATTTGCAACAATTATTATTTGACGATATTCCATACTTACCAATTATTCAAAAAGAGCATGATTATTTTGCACAAACATTACGCAATCGGGGTGTTGAAGTTCTTTATTTAGAAAAACTAGCTGCTGAGGCATTAGTAGATAAAAAACTTCGAGAAGAATTTGTTGATCGTATTTTAGAAGAAGGACAGGCTGACGTAAATGTTGCACATCAAACTTTAAAAGAATATTTACTTTCCTTTTCAAATGAAGAATTAATTCAAAAAATTATGGGTGGTGTACGGAAAAACGAGATTGAAACAAGTAAGAAGACACATTTATATGAATTAATGGAAGATCATTATCCGTTTTACTTAGACCCAATGCCTAATTTATATTTTACTCGTGATCCAGCAGCTAGCGTGGGTGATGGATTAACGATAAATAAGATGAGAGAACCGGCGCGTAGACGTGAATCATTATTCATGGAGTACATCATTAAATATCATCCAAGATTTGCAAATCACAATGTGCCAATTTGGCTAGATCGTGATTATAAGTTTCCAATTGAAGGTGGCGATGAGCTAATTTTAAATGAAGAAACAATTGCAATTGGAGTATCTGCCCGTACGTCAGCTAAAGCAATTGAACGTTTAGCTAAAAATCTTTTTAGTCGACAAAATAAAATTAAGAAAGTGTTAGCAATAGAAATTCCAAAATGCCGAGCATTTATGCATTTAGATACAGTGTTTACAATGGTTGATTATGACAAGTTTACAATTCACCCAGCCATTCAAGGGCCAAAAGGAAATATGAATATTTATATTTTAGAAAAAGGTCCAGATGTGGAAACTCTTAAAATTACACATCGCACTTCTTTAATGGAAGCATTAAAAGAGGTATTAGGTTTAAGTGAATTAGTTCTTATTCCTTGTGGAGGAGGAGATGCAATTGCTTCCGCTCGTGAACAATGGAATGATGGTTCTAATACATTAGCAATTGCGCCAGGTGTAGTTGTTACATATGATCGCAACTATGTATCCAATACGTTATTGCGGGAACACGGTATAGAAGTCATTGAGGTGCTAAGTTCGGAATTATCTCGTGGGCGTGGGGGTCCACGTTGCATGAGTATGCCAATTGTTCGTAAAGATATTTAGTATAAATAACGGAGAAAGTAGGGATGAAGTATGTTAATGACTAGACCAAATTTAAAAGGAAGAAGTTTTCTAGCTGAAAAAGATTTTACACAAGAAGAATTGTTATATTTTCTAGATTTAGCAGCAGAATTAAAAGAGAAAAAGAAAAACGGTGTCCCACATCATTATTTAGAAGGTAAAAATGTAGCGCTATTATTTGAAAAAACCTCTACTCGTACGCGATGTGCATTTACAGTAGCATGTACAGATTTAGGTGCGAACCCTGAATATTTAGGGAAAGGTGATATTCAGCTTGGAAAAAAAGAATCCGTTGAGGATACAGCAAAAGTGTTAGGACGTATGTTTGACGGAATTGAGTTTCGTGGATTTAATCATGAAACTGTAGAATCTTTAGCACAAAATTCTGGTGTACCGGTTTGGAATGGATTAACAGATATGTGGCATCCAACACAAACACTTGCAGATTTATTAACAATTAGAGAACATGTAGGGAAATTAAAAAATGTGAAGCTCGTTTACGTTGGAGATGGACGAAATAATGTTGCTAATAGCTTACTAGTTGGTGGAGCGATTGTTGGATTGGATGTACGTATTTGTACACCGGAATCTTTATGGCCAGAGCAAGAAGTAATTGATTTAGCAAAAAAATATAATGAACAGGTAATGATAACAAGTAATGTGGAAGAAGCTGTTGCGAATGCAGATGTAATTTATACAGATGTATGGGTGTCTATGGGAGAAGAAGAAAAATTTGCTGAACGTGTCGAGTTATTGAAACCTTATCAAGTAAATATGAAAATGATTAAAGAAACAGGGAATGAAAACGTGATTTTCTTGCATTGTTTACCCGCATTCCATGATGTTGAAACGATGTATGGTGAGGAAGTTTATGAGAAATATGGGCTGAGAGAAATGGAGGTAACTGACGAAGTATTCCGCAGTAAACATTCAAAAGTATTTGATCAGGCTGAAAATAGAATGCATACAATTAAAGCGGTTATGGCAGCTACTTTAGGAAACATGGAGTAAAGAAGAAAGGGAGTCTTCCTTTCTTCTTTCTCCTCCTTTAGACACTATCATTCACTATTGCTTTCGTATTGTTATTGCAATTAAAGAGAGGTGAGTGGAATGGGTGAAGATAAGAAATTAGGGTTGTTTACATTAACGGCGCTTGTAGTGGGGTCTATGATTGGCGGTGGAGCATTTAATTTAGCAAGTGATATGGCAAAAGGTGCTGGTGCTGGAGCCATTATTATTGGTTGGGTTATAACAGGAATTGGTATGATTGCGCTTGGATTATCTTTTCAAAATCTAACTGTAAAACGGCCAGATTTAGATGGTGGTATTTTTAGTTATGCAAAAGCAGGATTTGGGAATTTTATGGGATTTAATAGTGCGTGGGGATATTGGCTATCTGCCTGGCTTGGTAATGTAGCTTACGGCACATTATTGTTTTCTTCATTAGGGTATTTCTTCCCAATCTTTGAGGGCGGTCAAAATGTAGCATCCATTATTGGTGCAAGCGTATTATTATGGTGTGTTCACATGTTAATTTTACGTGGAGTTCAATCAGCAGCACTTGTGAATTTAGTAACTACAATCGCAAAATTAGTACCTGTATTTGTATTTATTGTTATAGGAATCTTCGCGTTTCATATTGATACGTTCCTAGATGGATTTTGGGGACAAACTGGTTCTTTTTCATGGGGAGCAGTTGGCAGCCAAGTTAAAAGTACAATGCTTGTAACTTTATGGGTGTTCATTGGGGTAGAAGGGGCTGTTGTTTTATCAAGTCGAGCAAAAAATAGAAGTGATGTAGGGAAAGCAACGGTTATTGGCTTAATTGGTACACTCATCATTTACATTTTAATTACAGTACTGTCTCTTGGACTTATGCAGCAAGCAGATATTGCTAATTTAAAAAATCCGTCTATGGCTTATTTATTTGAAAGTGTTGTTGGAAAATGGGGTGCTATCTTTATTAATTTAGGTTTAGTTATCTCTGTATTAGGTGCTTGGTTAGGTTGGACTTTACTCGCATCTGAAATTCCGTATTTGGCGGCTAAAGACGGAGTATTTCCAAAATGGTTTGCAAAAGAAAATAAAAATAAAGCTCCAATAAATTCATTATGGATAACAAATGGCTTAATTCAAATGTTCTTATTAACATTCGTCGTTTCCGATCAGGCGTATAACTTTGCATTCTCATTAGCATCTTCAGCTATTTTAATCCCATATGCTTTTTCAGCATTTTATCAACTGAAGCATAGCTTAAAGTCTGAAGAAGCGGATCGAAATAAAAATATAATAATTGGTTTGATAGCAAGTATGTACGGTGTGTGGTTAGTTTATGCAGCTGGTTTAGAGTATTTATTATTAACAATGACTTTATATGCGCCAGGTATTTTTATTTTTTACAATGTTCAAAGGCAAAAGAGTTCGAAGCAAATATTTACTCGAGTGGAATTAGCATCATCGGTAGCAATTGGTGCTTTAGCATTCTTTGCGATTTATGGATTAATTACAGGCAATATTACTTTATAAAGCGTTGTGAAATCGAAATCAACTGGAGGGCTGAAATATGGCACGAAGAAAAATTGTAGTTGCACTAGGGGGAAATGCGATACAGTCTGGAAAAGCTACTGCGGGAGCACAGCAAGAAGCGTTAGAAAAAACAGCGGAACAACTTGTGAAAATAATGGAAAATGATGTAGATATAGTAATTGCGCATGGAAATGGTCCACAAGTGGGAAATATTTTATTACAGCAAAAAGCTGCAGAAACGGAAAAGACACCTGCAATGCCATTAGATACTTGTGGTGCAATGAGCCAAGGGATGATTGGATATTGGATGGAAAATGCGATTGAAAAGGCATTGAAAAAAAGGAATATAAAAAAAGACGTAGCAACGGTTATAACACGCGTTGTCGTGGATGAAAAAGATGAGGCATTTAAAAATCCAACTAAACCAATTGGTCCTTTTTATACAGAAGAAGAGGCCAGAAGATTAATGGAAGAAACAAAAGCAGTGTTTAAAGAAGATGCTGGCAGAGGGTGGAGACGTGTTGTTCCATCACCGAAGCCTGTAAGTATTCATGAACATAAAGTAATTAATTCTTTAGTTGAGGATGGAAATATAGTGATAGCTGTTGGTGGTGGTGGAATTCCAGTAATTGATTCTGAAGAAGGGTTAAAAGGAACTGAAGCGGTTATCGATAAAGATTTCGCTGCGCAGAAATTAGCTGAATTAGTAGATGCCGATACGCTCGTAATTTTAACTGCAGTTGATCATGTGTATGTAAATTATAATCAACTGAATCAAAAGAAATTAGAGCATGTCACAGTGAATCAATTAGAAGAATACATGGAAGAACAACAATTTGCTGCGGGAAGTATGCTTCCAAAAATTGAAGCTGCTATTAATTTTGTTAATACAAATCCAAAAAGAAAAACAATTATTACGTCTTTAGAAAAAGTATATGAAGCACTAGAAGAAAAAGCTGGTACTATTATTTCTAAACAGAATGTATGCATGTATGTTTAAATAATTATGTACGCTATTTATTAGTAAAAAAGAATGGAGTTAGTAACTTCATTCTTTTTATGTATTAATATTTTTTGTACTCATTGTTCATAAAGTTTTCATGATGAAATCTGAATATATAAGTTAGTTATGATAAAATTAAATTTGAATACGCTTTCTTGATTTTTCGCTCCAACATACAGCAAGAGAGAGGGAATCTTATGAATAGACGGAACGTAGTTAAAGATTTAAAGCAATTTGAATTATTTGCTCATTTAACAGAAAAGAAATTGAAAGGTTTGACGGAGTTTGTCTATTGGCGAACTTATAAAAAGGGTCAATTTTTATTTTTAGAAGGGGATTCAAGAGAAAGAATTTACTTCATGTTAGATGGTTTTGTAAAGTTAGAGCGGGTAAATCAAAGTGGAAATTTATTATATGATGACTATGTAAAGCGGTATTCTATTTTTCCTTATGGTGGTATGTTTACAGACAGAGGATATAACTATACGGCAGAAGCGATGACAGATGTAGAGGTATATTATATTCCGACAGTAATTTTTGAAGATATGGTGAAATCTAGTAGGACGCAATTAATGTACGTTGTTCAGCAATTATCATCAATATTAAAACTAAACGAAAATCGAGTGCAAAACATTACAATTCCTAATGCACAAGATCGAGTCATTCAAACATTAAATTATTTAATGCAAGATTTAGGAGAACAGAGTGGCGAAACGATTGTAATTTCCTGCCCACTTACAACAATTGAAATATCGAAAATATCTGGTACGTCTCGAGAGACGGTTAGCGGCGTATTAAAACAATTAAAAAACGATAGTATTGTTACGATTCTGGATAAGAAAATTACAATACATAATCCAACATATTTTGAGGAAGTCTCTATGTGAAAATTGCATATGGATTTTCTAATTCATACTATATATTAATAAAGTTCTTTATATATTTATAAGGAGCTTTTTTACGTTATCCTCTATAAAAAGATTGTATAGCATGGTAATAATAGCTAAAATCGATAATAAAAAAGTAAGGGGAAGGAGAGAAAGAATGGTCCGAATTGAGTATGATCGATTAGTAGCTATTTGTTACAGTATAGGGGTTTTGTTATTATTAAAAATTCCAAACGATAATGAATTAATTGGGGAAAAACTATTCAATTTCTTTAATGTTCCGGTATATACATATACTTATATGGATTATAAAGTCTCAAATATAGTAATCGTTTCTTTCATACTACATGTAATCGCATTTATATTATTTGTAAAATGGTTAGTAAAAAAGAAATCTAGTACATTTAGAACAATGAATAAGATAAAAGTAGTAGGCATTAGTATTTTGATTTTAATGATGCCGTTTATGCTAAATAACATCCTCCAGACATTGAATAAAACATGGTACTACGCAGGAAAAACAGGGGTAGAGGCGATAGAATATAAAAAAGAAGATAGTCAATGTAGAATGGAGAAGAATGAAGGGGATATTGAACAAAAGTGCATTGTTACTTTAAAAAATTATCGTAATCATTCACAAGCATTAAAAATTGTTTTATATGATAATGCAACAGAGACTTCCAAAAGTTATCCAGTACCGAAACCAGTCTATTTACAAAAACATGAGACAAAGCAATTGGAATTTCAAATTCCTGTTGCTTATAATAGCGGTATTGAAAAAGATAAAGTACCAAATATTAAATTACATTCATTGCATAAAAATGATGAGAAATACAATTAATCCGTAATTGAAAGTTTATGAGTAGGAGCAATAATTTGAAAAGATATAGAAAATTAACTTGAATCATCCAACATGCTGCGAGGTAACGGCATATTGGATGATTTTTTATTTTATCCCCTTTTTTACGTATGAAAAGGTGGGATACTTTGTTGAAAACGAAAAACATTGCAAGGATCATATATGGTTTTCACTTTACGTAATCTGTGAAAGTTAGAGCCATAGTAACTAGTTTGCCAATTTTTAATGTCGATATCGGGCCAATTGACATAATCACCTAGTGTATAAGGATCTAAGCTTTCTCTTAAATCTTTAACCCAGCGTATATTTCGATTTTCTTCATCATCGCATTTCCAAGAGGTAATGTATTCTTGCGCAATAATTGCTTTGCGATGGAAATAAGCTGTTTCAGTAGGCGAAATATTTTCCACAGCACCTACGAGCGATTGGTGCCAAATACTCGCATCTTTATTTGGTGCATGAGAAAGAAAATATTGCATAATCTGAATGCCTTTAAGAGGGATAGGTTTATATACGTAGGAACCGGAGCGCTTGAAGTTTTCAGGGATGTTACCACTGTTAAAAAATTCAACAGCCTTTATATAAGGAACTTCATCTATAAAGAGAGAGGGGGTACCGCTTTCAAGAAGTGGTGATAATAAGGAATGGAGTTCAGAGGGAGAGCCAACAAACTCACCTTGTGCTTCAATTTTATTTTGTTGCTTTGCGAATAATTCAATTGATGAAGTGAGACGTTCATCTATATAAGGCGCCCAGTTTTGCCAAGCTTGAAATGCAGCGATAAAATCTTCCCATTCCCATGTGATGGAGAAGATTGATACATTTTTTATAGGATGTACTCGAAAAGTTAAAGAAGTAACAATTCCGAAGTTTCCACCACCACCGCCGCGGCAAGCCCAAAACAAGTTAGGGTTTTCTTGTTCGTTTGCACGAATGATTTTTGCGCCCAATTTACCGCATGCTTGTACCATTTCAACTTCTACTAATTGATCACATGTTAATCCAAATAAGCGTGAAAGCATACCGATACCACCACCAAGTGTTAATCCAACAATTCCAACACTTGCACTTGTACCAGCCGGTATTGTAACACCATAATTCCAAAGTTCTTTATAAACCGTACCAAGATTTGCACCAGCTTCAATTGTTGCTGTTAATTTATTTGTATTAACAGTAATGCGATGCATTTCACTCACATCAATAATAAGTCCTCTATTTAAAAGAGAAAAATTTTCATAGCTATGACGTCCGCTTCTTAAGCGAAATGGTATATGACGTTCACGTGCCCATTTTAAGGCATTACACACATCATTTTTATTTTGGCAAAAAACAATAATACAAGGGAGTTTTGGAATACTTAAATTTAAATTCATTCGGGCTACGTCATAGTCAGGATCTGAGGGAACAACGATACGACCTGTTAATTTTGTTTGTTTCAATTTATCACTCCTTTCTAAAATAAGCAGTGCTTTTTATTAATATATGAAAAGCGTATGTAACGTGCGTGGACAAGAGCAGGTAAGAATGAGATTTACCTTTGTGAGAAATAAATAAAGTGAAGGCTAATAATCAGTGGGAGTTTTGTTCCTCCCCCACTGATTATTAGCCTTCACCAATCGGACTTTAACGGGCAGCCCGATCCCCACCGAACTTCTTTGCTTTCGCTGAATTTTGAGGTGGGGTTCTTACTGCTCGGCCAATAGCGGGATAAAGCATAAGAATAAGGAATCTACATAGAGTTCAATGAAAACAGTTGCAAACTATTCATATTTTGTTATGATAGTGTTACGAAAACGTTTGCATAAAATTTCCGATGGGATGCAAAAGGAGAGAATGACTATGAATAAGACATGGTGGAAAGAAGCAGTTGCTTATCAAATTTATCCACGAAGCTTTATGGATTCAAATGGTGATGGTATTGGAGATTTACAAGGTATTATTGCAAAGCTGGATTATTTAAAAGATTTAGGTATAGATGTAATTTGGATTTGTCCAATGTATAAGTCTCCCAATGATGATAATGGTTATGATATTAGTGATTATCAAGATATTATGGATGAGTTTGGTACAATGGCGGATTTTGATGCTTTATTAGATGAAGTTCATAAGCGTGACATGAAGCTTATTATTGATTTAGTTATTAATCATACGAGTGATGAACATCCATGGTTTATTGAATCTCGTTCATCTAAAGACAATCCGAAGCGTGATTGGTACATTTGGCATGATGGTAAAGATGGTGCGGAACCAAACAACTGGGAAAGTATTTTTAATGGTTCGGCATGGGAATATGATGAAGTAACAGAACAATATTATTTACATTTATTCTCACGTAAACAACCAGATTTAAACTGGGAGAATAAAGAAGTTCGTGAAGTGTTATACGATACAGTTAATTGGTGGCTTGATAAGGGAATTGATGGTTTCCGTGTTGATGCAATTAGCCATATTAAAAAAGAAGATGGCTTCAACGATATGCCAAATCCAAAAGAATTAAAGTATGTACCATCTTTTGATAAACATATGAATGTGGATGGTATTCAACCTTTATTAGAAGAGTTAAAAGAAAATACATTTTCTAAGTACGATATTATGACTGTTGGTGAAGCGAATGGCGTTAAGATTGAAGATGCTGAGCTTTGGGTTGGAGAAGAGCAAGGTAAATTCAATATGGTATTCCAGTTTGAACATTTAAGCTTATGGGATGCAGAAAAGAAGAAAGACCTTGATGTTGTAGGATTGAAAAAGGTATTAACGAAATGGCAAAAAGGATTAGAGAATAAAGGATGGAATGCTTTATATATCGAGAATCACGATAAGCCACGTATCGTTTCAACGTGGGGAGATGATAAACAATATTGGCGTGAAAGTGCAACAGCTCTAGGAGCGATGTATTTCTTTATGCACGGTACACCGTTTATTTATCAAGGACAAGAAATTGGTATGACAAATGTTCAGTTACCAAATATTGAAGATTACGATGATGTAGCAATTAAAAATTTATATCGAGAGAAAATTGCAGAAGGCGTATCACATCAAGATATGATGGAAATTATATGGGCTTCTTGCCGTGATAATTCACGTACACCTATGCAATGGAACGATGAGATGAATGCTGGTTTCACAACAAGTGCACCTTGGTTTGGCATGAATCCAAATTACAAAGAAATTAATGTTGAAAAGCAAAAAAATGACGAAAAGTCTATTTTCAATTTCTATAAGACAATGATTGCCTTGAAAAAAGAGCACGATGTATTGAATTATGGTACGTACGATTTACTTTTAGAGGACGATCCACAAATTTATGCATATACACGTACGTTACAGGATGAAAAAGTCATTGTAATTAGTAATATCTCAAAAGAGGAAGCTGTGTATAATGAGCCTTTATTCGCACTAGAACGCAAACGTTTGCTTTTAAATAACTATGAAGTTGCGGAACATGAACAATTAACTACAATCACGTTAAAACCTTATGAAACAAGGGTTTATCGCATTTCATAATACAAAAGGATGCTCCTTGAGCATCTTTTTTTATGAAAAAAAATAAATTTCTATTGCAATGTGAAAACGCTTTTATTAAAATAGATTTATGAAAACGGTTGCGTAACGAAAAAGATAAAGCAATATGAGGAATCGTTTTCATAAGAGAAACAGAAATTATAATTTAAATCATTATGTTGTTATAAATAAAGGGGAGGAAGAACAGATGAAAATTACGTCTTTTGATTTTTGGCAAAAGTTCGGGAAAGCATTATTAGTTGTTGTAGCTGTAATGCCAGCAGCTGGTTTAATGATTTCCATCGGTAAGCTAATTGGAATGTCTGCTGGGGATATTAACGCAGTTCATACTATTGCTCGTGTAATGGAAGACATCGGTTGGGCAATTATTACAAATTTACACATTTTATTTGCAGTAGCAATTGGGGGATCTTGGGCGAAGGATCGCGCAGGTGGTGCATTTGCAGCACTATTAGCATTCGTCTTAACAAATCGAATTACAGGAGCAATATTTGGCGTAAACGCTCAAATGTTAGCGGATTCAAAAGCGACAGTTTCTTCAGTATTAGCAGGAGATTTAGTTGTAAAAGATTACTTTACTTCTGTACTTGGTGCACCAGCATTAAACATGGGAGTTTTCGTAGGGATTATCACAGGTTTCTTAGGAGCTACTTTATATAACAAATACTATAACTATAATAAACTGCCACAGGCATTAGCATTCTTTAATGGAAAACGATTCGTACCATTCGTTGTAATTGTTTGGTCTACAGTCACTGCGATTGTATTATCACTTTTATGGCCATTTATCCAAAGTGGATTAAATGAATTTGGTCGCTGGATTGCAGCATCTAAAGATAGTGCGCCAGTTGTTGCGCCATTTGTATATGGAACGTTAGAACGTTTATTATTACCATTCGGATTACATCATATGTTAACGATTCCGATGAATTACACAGAGCTAGGCGGAACATATACGATGTTAACTGGCTCAAAAGTTGGACAAATTGTAGCAGGACAAGATCCATTATGGCTTGCATGGATTACAGACTTAAATAATTTATTAGCAAGTGGAGATACGAAAGCATATAACGATTTATTAAATAACGTTGTACCAGCTCGTTTCAAAGCTGGACAAGTTATCGGCTCAACAGCAGCGTTAATGGGGATTGCTTTTGCGATGTTCCGTAATGTTGATAAAGAAAAACGTGCAAAATATAAACCAATGTTCTTATCAGCAGCATTAGCAGTATTTTTAACAGGTGTAACAGAACCAATTGAATTCATGTTCATGTTTATTGCACCAGTACTATATGTTGTATATGCTATTACAACAGGACTTGCATTTGCATTAGCAGATTTAATCAACTTACGTGTTCACGCATTTGGATTTATTGAGTTAATTACTCGTACACCGATGATGGTTAATGCAGGACTAACAAGAGATTTAATCAATTTCGTTATCGTTTCATTAGTATTCTTCGGTCTTAACTTTACATTATTCAATTTCTTAATTAAAAAGTTCAATTTACCAACACCAGGACGTGCAGGTAACTATATTGATAATGAAGATGAGTCATCAGAAGGAACAGGAAATGTACAAGATGGTTCATTAGCAACAAAAGTTATTGATTTATTAGGTGGAAAAGAAAATATTGCTGACGTAGATGCTTGTATGACGCGTTTACGTGTAACAGTAAAAGATTTAGATGTTGTTGCACCAGAAGCGCAGTGGAAACAAAATGGTGCTTTAGGACTAATCGTAAAAGATAAAGGTGTACAAGCAGTATATGGTCCGAAAGCTGACGTATTAAAGTCAGACATTCAAGATATGTTAGGTGCGTAATAATATGAAATTGCTAACTTTAAACTGTCACTCTTGGCAAGAAGAGAATCAAATGGAAAAGATAAAATATCTTGCTAAAGTCATTCAAGAAGAAGAATACGATGTCATCGCATTGCAAGAAGTCAGTCAGTCGATACAAGCTGAAAATGTATGCGGTAACAAGAAAAAAGATAATTTTGGACTTTTACTATTAGAAGAGTTAAAAGCGTTACATGTAAAAGATTACAATATTACTTGGGATTTCTCTCATATTGGTTATGATGTGTATGAAGAAGGATTAGCGATTCTAACGAAACATAATGTTATAAAAGAAGATATGTTTTTTGTATCAGAAAATAAGGATACAACGTATTGGAAAACACGCAAAATTGTAAGTGCAACAATTGCTTATAATGGTAAGGATATAACGTTTTATTCTTGTCATCTAGGTTGGTGGAATGATGAAGAAGAATCATTCCAAGGTCAAGTCGATCGTTTGATGGAGCGTGTAGATAGCAATGAACTTTCCTTCTTAATGGGGGATTTTAATAATAATGCTCGTTTGCAGGGTGAAGGTTATGAATATTTGATGCAAAAAGGTTTGTACGACACATACGAACTAGCGATAGAGAAGGATGAAGGAACAACTGTCCAAGGCGAGATTGCTGGTTGGGATGAAAATAAACATAATTTGCGAATCGATTTAATAGTGTGTAACCAAAGTAAAAAAGTTCGTTCTTCAAAAGTTATTTTTAATGGTACAAATCGAAATGTAATTTCAGATCATTTCGGTGTAGAGGTTCAATTAGATATATAATAGAAGAAATCCTCACAGATGATGAAAAGCTGTGAGGATTTTTTTTAGGAATACAAGTATTTCCAAGAGAAAATACTTGTATTTTTTATGACATTTCCTATATATTTGTTATTATTGAATGTAAAACTAATTTGGTCATTTTGTATGCATACTTTTTTTACTTCGTTATATAATGAAGTAAGTGAAATATTTAATGGAAAAAATAGTGTATTTTCGTTTAATCCACGATGTAGAAAGTGATATAATTGCAAAATGTATGTATCATTTTCTAAAGAAGGAAAAATATATAATTAGGTGATAACTTCTATGAAACAAATTTGGCGTATTTATAAGACAGATTTACGGAATGTAGCTAAACATTGGGCTGCAATTGTTATTGTTTTAGGGTTAATGATTTTACCATCGTTATATGCATGGTTTAACATTAAAGCTTCTTGGGATCCATATGGAAATACAAAAGAGGTTCCCATTGCAGTTTCTAACCAAGATGCAGGCTCTAATTTAAGAGGGAAAGATATCAATATCGGGAAAGAGATTGTAGATTCTCTTAAGAAAAACAAAAACCTTGGTTGGAAATTTGTAGATGAAAAACAGGCAATTTACGGAGTTGAGCGTGGGGATTATTATGCGAGCATTACGATTCCGAAAGACTTCTCTGAAAAAATTGCAACTGTTCTGGATGAAAATCCAAAGAAACCAGAACTGGATTACTATGTAAATGAAAAAGTAAATGCGATTGCACCGAAAATTACAGCAAAAGGTGCATCAGGTATTACAGAAGAAATTAGTAAAAACTTTGTTAAAACAGCAAACGGTGAGATTTTTAAAATTTTCAATGACCTTGGAATCGATTTAGAAACAAACTTACCAAGCATCGAGAAAGTAAAAGATCTTGTATTTAAGTTAGAAGCGCAGTTCCCAGAAATGAATACACTGATGGATAAGGCGTTAGATGATGCGACTCGAGCAGAGGATATTGTGAAAGTGGCACAGAAAGATTTACCTGTTGTTGAGAGTGTCATAAATGATGGACAGGAAGCATTGGCGAATTTAGATAAGTTCTTTGCAAGACAAGATCAAACATTAAAAAATGCTCCAGGGAAGATAAGAAATGATTTAGTAGTAGCACAAGGTGTTATGGATAGTGCAGCTGCATTTACCGACTTTTTAATGAATCCAGGTGTTGATTTAAACATTCCTGATTTCTCTGGAATGAATGGACTACCTGAATTCCCTGCAAGACCGGACCTTTCTAAGTTGAATAGTGATGGTTATAAGGGGATAGCACAAAATATTAATCAAACAGTAAATAATGTTTTAAGCTCATCACGTGCAGGAACAGCTTATGGGAAAAGTGTGGTAAATGGATTGCAAAGTGGTCAGTTTGATCCAGAGCAAGCAAAGAAAGATTTAAATGCAGTATCAGATCAACTGCAAGCTCGTACAGAAAATATTTCATATCTTATTAATATATTTACTGAACTTCAAAACTCAGCCACGACTGATTTTGGAAAAAGCTTTTTCCAAGGGCGAGTGGATCGCTTAACTAAGCTTAAAGGTAGTATGGAAAATGCAAATAACGGCATTAAAGATATTGTAAGTGTTATCGGTACAGGACAAGAAGTAAAGAAAGATGTAACAGATGTAGCAAATCAAAAGTTAGATGCAGCAAATGCATTAATTGATCAAGCGGAAAAAGATTACAATGAAACATTTGTAGCAGATTATAAAAAAGCAGTTAGCACAGTAGATCAAGCTAAAGCAGATGCGAATGAAATATATGATAATGCAAAAGCGGATTATGAGAAAGCAAAGAATAGTCTTGAAAGTACTAAATCTAGTGTTCAAAAAGCATTAGAGGATGTACAAAATAGGGGTATTAATGGTTTAGAAGGTTCGAAGGAAGCCTTAAAAAGTTTAAATGGTCAATTCCAAGCTGGAATCGGTTTAATTGATGATATGATTCCTGTTCTAGAAAGCACAAATAAGGTTTTAGCAGATGTAAATAGTGATAAAAACCTTAATAATGGAATTGCGAAATTAAATAAAGCGAAAAGTAGTCTGCAAAAAGGTGTAGAGGCAACAAATAAGGGAATTACACTTCTTAACAATGGCCAGAAACCTACAAAAGATGTAATTGAAAGCATTAATAACGCTGCGAAGGGCGGATCAGCTCAATTAACAGATGTATTATCGACCTATGATTCAGAAATTGTACCTAATTTCAATGCAGCAATTGCTCGTACAAAAGAGATGTCGAAAAATACAACTCAAATTTTAAATGATGCAGACAAAAAGCTTCCAGATGTTAAAAAATTACTAGAAGATTCATCAAAAGGCCTAGTAGACGGTAGAAAGAAATTGGCAGATATTAAAGCTGACATGCCGGAAACTGAGAAAAAGGTTAAAGAATTAGCAAATAAAATTCGTGATTTTGAATCTGAAGAGGATATAAAAGACATCATACGCTTATTGAAAAACGATGTTGAAAAGCAAAGTGATTACTTTGCGAATCCAGTAAATTTAAAAGAGAATAAATTATTTGCGATGCCGAACTACGGTTCAGCGATGTCACCATTCTATACAGTGCTTGCATTATGGGTAGGCGCATTATTAATGGTTTCATTATTAACAGTAGAAGTACATGAAGAGGGCGCAAATTATAAGAGCCATGAAGTTTACTTCGGACGTTTATTAACATTCTTAACGATAGGTCTTTCACAAGCGTTTATCGTATCAATGGGAGATATATTCTTACTCGGTACGTACGTAGTCGATAAATTCTGGTTTGTGTTATTTAGTTTATTTATTGGTGGAGTCTTCGTTTGTATCGTATACTCACTCGTTTCTATTTTCGGAAACGTTGGGAAATCGATGGCGATCATTTTACTTGTACTGCAAGTAGCAGGATCGGGCGGAACATTCCCAATTCAAATGACACCGGCGTTCTTCCAAGCACTTTATCCGTTCTTACCATTCACATACGCAATTAGTGCAATTCGTGAAACAGTGGGTGGAATGCTTTGGGATATCGTAACAAGAGATTTACTTGTACTAAGTGTTTTCGTAGTAGTTATGATTGTTGCTGCATTATTACTGAAAACACCAATTAATAAATCAAGTGAAAAATTCGTTGAGAATGCAAAAGGGAGTAAAATCATTCACTAAAAAAGGTTCCTACCGATAGAGGTAGGAACCTTTTTTGTTTAATCAAATTTTAATTTCTTTAATGCTTCTGCGAACGGGTTATTTAATGGTTCTTCTTCTTTGTTCTGTTGTTTCAAATATTTTTGAACGTCACGCTTATCAGCTTTGTTTCCAGATTCTTTTTTACGTCTCTCCTGGAATGTCGATAATTTTTCGCGATAGCCACATTTACATGCAAAGATTTGACCTTCACCTTCACCACGTAGTTCTAGTTTCTTCTTACATTGTGGACAACGAGCGTTTGTTGTGCGAGATACATTTTTACGATGACCACATTCACGGTCTTGGCATACGAGCATTTTTCCTTTTTTGCCGTTTACTTCTAGCATCGGTTTACCACAGTCTGGACAAGACTTTGTTGAAATGTTGTCATGTTTATATTTTTTATCGCTCGATTTAATTTCAGAAACAATTTCTTTCGTATAGTTCTTCATTTCAGAAATGAAGACTTCTTTTTTCAGTTTACCTTTTGCGATAGCCTCAAGTTTTTGTTCCCATTCACCAGTTAGTGTAGGAGATTTTAACTCTTCTGGTACTAAATCAAGTAACTGACGGCCTTTTGATGTAATGTGAATATCTTTACCACGCTTTTCAAGTAAAAATGAATTGAAGAGTTTGTCGATAATATCTGCACGTGTCGCTACAGTGCCTAATCCACCAGTCGATTTTAACGTATCAGCAAGTTGTTTATTTTGCGTATCCATATATTTTGTAGGATTCTCCATTGCTGAAAGTAAAGTCGCTTCATTAAATCGTGCAGGTGGCTTTGTTTGACCTGATGTTTGCATAATTAACTTTACAGCTAATGTATCACCTTTTTCAATGTGAGGTAGAAGCTGCTCTTTTACGTCATCAGTTACATCATCGTCTTCAAAGCGATTTTCGTATACTTCTTTCCAACCAGCGTGTAAAACCGTTTTTCCGCGTGCAATGAACGTTTCATTACCAACTTTTGTGCGTAACGTTAGTTGCTCGTATTCGAATGCTGGGAATAAAACAGCTAAGAAACGTTTCACAACTAAATCATAAATTTTACGCTCTTTATCTGTAAAGGATGAGAAGTTAACGTATCCTTCTGTTGGAATAATTGCGTGATGATCGCTTACTTTACTATCATCAACAAATGATTTATTAGGCTTAATTGGCTTTTGTAGTACTTTATGTGCTAACGGACGATATTCCCCGACACCGCACGCTTTTAGACGCTCTGGAAGTGTTCCAACGATATCAGATGAAATGTAGCGTGAATCTGTACGAGGATACGTCAACACTTTATGTTGTTCATATAATTTCTGCATAATGTTTAATGTTTCTTTAGCAGAGTAACCAAACTTTTTATTTGCATCACGTTGTAATTCAGTTAAATCGTAAAGGCCAGGAGAGAATGACTTCTTCTGTTTTTTATCAATTTCCACAACAGTGGCATTTTGTTTATCTAGATTTTTTACAATACCATCAATTTTTTCTTTAATAAAACCACGGCTATTACCGTTTGCATCTTGCCAAGTTAGTTTTAACTTATCAGTTGTTAGGGCTTCGATACCATAGTAAGTTTGAGCCTTAAAGTTCTTTATTTCATCTTCACGACTAGCGATCATAGCGACAGTAGGCGTTTGTACACGACCGCAATTTAGTTGAGCGTTAAAGCGAGTTGTTAAAGCCCGAGTCGCGTTAAGGCCGATATACCAGTCAGCTTCTGAACGTGCAACTGCTGAAGCGTATAAATTGTCATATGCCTTACCTGGTTTTAAATTTGCAAAACCATCTTTAATTGCTTTATCGGTTACAGAAGAAATCCATAAACGTTTAATTGGTTTATTGAGCTTAACTTTATCGATAATCCAGCGTGCGACTAATTCGCCTTCACGACCTGCGTCTGTAGCGACAATAATTTCATTTACATCTTTTCTAAGTAGCTGGCTTTTCACAGCATTAAACTGTTTACCAGTTTGTTTAATAACCGTTAATTTCAAACGCTCCGGTAGCATCGGTAAGTCTTCTAAATTCCACTTTTTATATTTCACATCATAGCTTTCTGGATCTGCTAATGTAACGAGATGACCTAAAGCCCAAGTTACAATATATTTACTACCTTCAAGATATCCGTTTCCTTTTTTATCACACTTCAGTACACGAGCAATATCTCGCGCAACGGAAGGTTTTTCAGCGATTACAACGCTTTTTGACATATTAAAAACATCCTTTCAAATTTCCATAAGTTAAATATAGCATACATTTTCTTGAGATTCAGTTTCGCTCGAGGTTTGAGCTATTTTAGTGGAATGAACAAAACTCCCACTGATTAAAGTTTCACTTTATACGGAAAAGTAAAGAACTTGTTATTTTACTAGAATAAGAGTAGACTTTGAAGTAGATGAATAAGAAACACATGGGAGTTTGTGGATGCAAACTGAGAGTATGACTAATCCGTCATTGACCATTTGAACCTGTTGGATAATGCCAGCGTAGGGAGAGTGTAAAAGCACATGTTCAGGCACTTTGCATACGCGCAAAGTGCCTTTTTGTGTATCTCCCATCATTATAGTTAGGAGATGAAAAGGATGAATATGAAAGAAATTAGCAAAGTAGTGGATTTAGTGAGGGAATCTAATCCGCTCGTTCATAATATTACAAATGTTGTTGTAACGAACTTTACAGCGAACGGTTTGTTAGCACTAGGGGCATCGCCTGTAATGGCGTATGCAAAAGAAGAAGTAGCAGAAATGGCTAGCATTGCGGGAGCGTTAGTATTAAATATGGGAACACTTCGTCCCGAGGAAGTAGAAGCGATGTTACTTGCTGGTAAGTCGGCTAATACGAATGATGTACCAGTATTGTTTGATCCTGTTGGCGCAGGAGCAACATCGTATCGAACAGAAGTTGCGAGACATATTCCAGCTGAAATAGATCTAGCGATAATTCGTGGGAATGCAGCTGAAGTAGCTAACGTTATTAATGAGAGATGGGAAATTAAAGGGGTAGACGCTGGTACTGGAAATGGCAATGTTGTAAATATTGCAAAACAGGCAGCAGAGGAATTGAATACAGTTGCGGTCATTACTGGAAAAGAAGATGTCGTTACAGATGGAGAGCGAACGATTCTTATTCGAAACGGTCACTCTATTTTAACAAAGGTTACTGGAACGGGTTGTTTACTAACTTCTGTAATAGGAGCATTTGTTGCGGTAGAAAAAGATTATGTAAAGGCAGCAGTAGCAGCAGTAACATTTTATGGTGTAGCTGCGGAACTAGCAGCTGCTAAGACGGTAGAAAAAGGGCCTGGTAGTTTCCAAATTGAATTTTTAAATCAATTAGCGAATACAACTTCAGGTGATATTGAGAAGTATGGGAAGATTGAGGAGTTAGAGCAAGGGGGATGAAACACATGATGCGCATTGAAACCAAGAAAATGTCTAACCTATTACAAGTGTATTTTATTATGGGAAGCAATAATTGCACGAAGGATCCGTTAGCTATATTGAAAGAAGCGTTAGACGGTGGAGTGACACTTTTTCAATTTCGTGAAAAGGGAGAAGGGACTTTAACTGGAGAGGATAGAGTGCGTTTTGCAAAGAAATTGCAGGCGCTTTGCAAGGAATATGGTGTTCCTTTCATTGTAAATGATGATGTAGAATTGGCCGTTGAATTAGATGCAGATGGTGTTCATGTAGGACAAGATGATGAAGGGATTACATCTGTTCGTGAAAAGATGGGAGATAAAATTATCGGTGTATCTACACATACAATTGAAGAAGCAAAATGGGCGATTGAAAACGGAGCTGATTATTTAGGAGTTGGCCCTATTTTCCCAACGAGTACGAAAAAAGATACGAAAGCTGTTCAAGGAACGAAAGGTTTAGCTCATTTTAGAGAACAAGGAATTACAGTCCCGATTGTTGGTATCGGTGGGATTACAATTGAAAATACTGCTGCCGTTATAGAAGCGGGTGCTGATGGTGTTTCAGTTATTTCTGCAATTAGTCTAGCGGATTCTGCGTATGAAAGTACGAAGCGATTAGCTGGGGAAGTAAATAAGTGTTTGTAGATAAAAGACCACGTAGTATGAAAATACTACGTGGTCTTTTATCGTATAAAACAAAATATGCCGCCTAAACTAGTATGTATAAACATATATTGTTTCGGAGGCGAAGGCATGATTGTATTTCAGGATATTATAGCTGCTTATGAGAAAATGAAGGGCATTGTACATATGACCCCATTAGATTATTCAAGTACATTTAGTGAGTTATCACAGAATGAAGTGTATTTAAAGCTGGAGAATTTACAAAAGACAGGCTCTTTTAAAGTACGTGGTTCTTATAATAAAATGGTTTCTCTTGAGAAAGGTGATTTAGAAAATGGTGTTGTTGCGGCATCTGCTGGAAATCATGCGCAAGGAGTCGCTTATTCTAGTAATATGCTTAGTATTCCTTGTACGATTGTGATGCCAAAAGGTGCTCCGTTAAGTAAGGTGCTTGCGACAAAAAGGTACGGTGCACATGTAGAATTACAAGGTGATGTATTTGATGATGCATTAGCTTATGCACTAGATTTAAAAGAGAAGACAGGAGCGAAATTTGTACATCCATTTGATGATGAAGCAGTAATTGCTGGTCAAGGTACAGTCGGTCTGGAAATATTACAACAGCTGGAAGATGTAGAGGCTGTTATTTGTCCTATTGGAGGTGGAGGACTAATTGCAGGAGTTGCGATGGCAATTAAAGAACAAAAGCCATCAGTGAAAATATATGGGGTGCAGACACTTGCTTGTCCGGGAATGAAACAGTCACTTGAGGAAAAGAAGGTAATAACAGTAGAGTCGACGCCAACTATGGCGGATGGAATCGCGGTTAAAAGGCCAGGTGATTTGACTTTTGAACTTGTACAACGTTATGTGGATGATGTGTTTTGTGTAGATGAAATGGAAATTGCACGAACGATGTTAATGCTTCTTGAACGGAACAAATTGTTGGTTGAAGGGTCTGGTGCGAGCTCATTAGCTTCTTTGCTTTATCACAAAGTCCCAATAAAAGAAAAAAAGGTCGTATCCGTACTAAGTGGTGGAAATGTCGATGTAAACTTTATTTCGCGTATTATTGAGCATGGAATGGTTGAAGCAGGACGCTTCATTCACATCGCGACAATGATTAAAGATAAGCCAGGCTATTTGCATCATTTGCTCGAGATTGTAACAAATTTTGAAGCGAATGTACTAAATATACATTTAGAACGGATTGGTACAAAGGTATTTCCAGGATATGCGCAATTGCACTTGTCATTAGAAACGAAAGATAGAAATCATATTGAAGAAATATTGAGTGGTTTAAAAAAGAAAGGGTATGTTGTAGAAGTTATTGATTGAAAAAATTAAACAAACGTTTAATTAAAAAAGCACAAACCCTTTTAAATTATAGGTTTGTGCTTTTTACTTAAAACATAATTGAAATTAAGAGCATTCCAATTCCGATAGAAGTAAAGGTTGCGATTAAGCCGGGAATCATGAAGCTATGATTTAAAACATATTTACCGATACCTGTTGTACCAGTGCGGTCGAAGTTAATGGCAGCAACAATTGTTCCATAGTTTGGAATGAAGAAGTATCCGTTTACTGCAGGGAACATAGCAATCAGTAATGCTG
The DNA here is from genome assembly GCF_016483575.1 of Bacillus cereus group sp. N12. Classification (NCBI taxonomy): domain Bacteria; kingdom Bacillati; phylum Bacillota; class Bacilli; order Caryophanales; family Bacillaceae; genus Bacillus; species Bacillus cereus group sp. N12. Next base: position 20,514 of record NZ_JAEHBO010000035.1, on the reverse strand, counting down.
GCGGAATACCAAGAGATAGTCCAAGTGGCATTAAGGCACGAACTGTTGCTGCTTGGCTGTACAGTAAAATAGATAGAATGAATAATGCGATAGCAAATAGCCATGGTGCACTTGTAACTAAGTGCTGAATTGATCCTTGAATCATATTTAAGTTTCCGTTAAAGAAAGTATCTCCCATCCAAGCGATACCGAAAATAGCAACAACCGCTGTTGCTCCAGCTTTAAAGACGTTACCAGACACAATGCTTTCTACATTTGGTTTACAGAAAATAATAATAAGAGCTGCGATGGTTAACATAACCATTTCAATTGTGTTTGGCATGGAAAGACGAACTAACTTCCCGTCAACCATCCATCCCGGACGAAGTGCTTCAAATGAACCAAGAAGTACGACAAGGAAAGTTCCTACTAGGAAAAGAATAACTGATAATTTAGCGCCTTTTACACCTACAAATTCTTTTTTCTTTTCAAGCTTAGGAATCATACCTTCTTTTAATCGTTTTAAGTATTCAGGGTCTTCATTTAGTTCTTTCCCCATTTTACTAGCAACGAATGCAGCTACCATACAAGCGATGAAAGTAGAAGGGATACTTACTTTTAAAATATCTAATAAAGTAATTTTATAGTCAGCTAACATTGCTAAAAGGGCAACTGTGGCAGCTGAAATGGGACTAGCTGTAATTGCTTGTTGAGAAGCGATTACGGCAATTGACATTGGTCGTTCCGGTCTAATTCCTGATTCACGAGAGACTTCTGCGATAACAGGAAGTACAGAATAGGCAACGTGACCAGTGCCAGCACATAGTGTGAACAAATACGTAACAATTGGAGCGAAAAATGTAATGCGCTTTGGATTTTTTCGTAAAGCTTTCTCAGCTAGATGAACAAGATATTCCATTCCTCCAGCGGCTTGCAAAGCACCAGCGGCAGTAATTACTGCTAAAATCATAAGCATTACATCGATAGGAGGAGCGGTTGGTTGTAAGTGGAAGACAAAAACGAGTATTGCCATACCAACTCCACCCATTACTCCTAAGCCAACTCCGCCTAGGCGTGCACCAATAAAAATGCAGAGTAATAAGGTAAGAAATTGTAGCCAAAACATGATAAATTACCTCCGAAATTCATAAGTTAAGATATATTCGAATAATTTAATTTAAATGAAAATTAGTGAAATATCCGAAGGGATCTTTGATTTATATACGTTTTTTATTATATAACATAAAAAAAGTAACATTCACGTATTTTGTTAAATTATTTCGAAAAAATAATACATTGGAATTTTATATTTATATCTCTAAATAAGTAGACATTTTAATTTAAATGTTGTAACCTTGGAAAGAGAATAATTTAATTCTCATAGAACTCCCATATCGTTCAACTCGTTCAGCGAGAAAGGCAAACTGATGGAAACATGAGGGCGCAAAACTATAGGGGCTAAGGTCGAAAGGCTATGCTAGCCAGTTACCGGACGGATAGGGTTGGTCTTGACCAATGCTTTTTACATTGGTCTTTTTTTATTCTCGAACATATTGAGAATCATTTCAAACAAAATATTGATATATTTTGTTTTTTTGTTTTAAGTAATTAAGGAAGGTGAATATTGATGAAAAAGTATTGGCATAAGTTATCGTTTCTTCAAAAGAACGTCTTATTAACTGTATTAGTTATTTTGACGCTTGTTGGAAGTATGGGAGCGTTAAGTTTCAATTTGTTTCAAAATAGTATGATGTCTTTATTTGAAAGGCAGTCTATTGAAACCGGAGAGATAGTAGTACATGACTTGGATACAGAATTAGTTAAAGATATGGCGAAAGATCCTACAACCGAAAGAGTGAAAAAAGAAAAGTTAACAGAGCAATTAGATGAAGTGACAAAAGGTTTAAAAAGTGTGGGACAAACGTATGTTACAGGAGCAAAGCCAAATGAAAAACGAGAATTACAACTCGTTGGTTTGACTACAGAGCTAACAAATGCAGTGCCTGTAAAGCCGGGAGATTATTATGAACAACCGACTCATTGGATGGATGCATATGATAAAGTGATGGACACGAAAAAGGCCCAAATGACAGAAGTATATGAAGATGAATTAGGTTCGTGGGTGACAATATTAGAACCAATTAAAGATGGAGAAAACAATATTGTTGCAATTGTTGCGGCTGATTTAGATGCTTCTATCGTTCCTAGTACAAAGAAGAATTTTATGATACAAGGTTTACTCTTTATTATTATTTCATTAGCAATCGCGACTATTGCTCAATTCTTTATCGTACGTAACTCGTTAGCTCCATTAAAAGATTTACGAGAGGGATTACGTAAGATTGGTGAAGGTGACTTAAGTATTAAATTAAAAGAAAGACCAGATGATATTGGAATTATTAATGTTTATTTCAATGATACAATTGAGAAATTTAAAGGAATTATAGATAAAGTTAGGCAGACCGCTGAGCAAGTTTCTTCTTCTTCACATGAATTGTCGGCAAGCACAGAGGAAAATAGCATGGCAGTTCAAGAGATTGCAAGTTCTATTGAAGGTTTAAGAGTAGGGGCACAGTCTCAAGAAACTTCAGTCCAACAATGCTTAGGAATTGTGCATGGAATGGAAGATAAGGTAGAAGAGATAACTGGAGCTGCGAAACAAGTTGCGGTTGCCTCAGAAGGTATGGAGCAACATTCAATTGAAGGTAATGAAGTGATTGGACAAATTATTAATCAAATGAGTTTAATCCAAAATGCAGTGAAAGATTTATCTTCTATTATTTATTCGTTAGAAACAAGATCAAAAGAAATTAGTGATATTGTAACTGTAATTACAGGTATTTCAAATCAAACAAATTTATTAGCTTTAAATGCTTCTATTGAAGCTTCTCGTGCTGGAGCAGCTGGAAGAGGATTTGCAGTTGTTGCTGATGAAGTACGTAAATTAGCAGAACAAACTGAAACGTCAGCGAAAGATATAGCAAAATTAATTAGTGAAACACAAGCTGAAACAGAAGAGGCTGTAGTTTCAATGCAAAAAGGTTCAAAAGAAGTAGAATCTGGAATTTCACTTGTTCAAAGTAGTGGTGCTTTCTTTGAAAAAATTTCAAAATCAGCACAATCTGTTAAAAATCAAGTGAAAGCTGTTTCTGGCAATTCGAGTGATATTTTACAAAATAGCCAGAATATCGTTCAAGTCGTAAATGAATTATCACATATTGCAAATACTTATGCGAATAGTAGTAGTAATGTTGAAGAAAGCATGAAGGAGCAAGAAATATCAGTACAAGATATTGCAGAATTAGCGACTTCTTTAAGTTGGCTTTCTCAGGAATTGCAAGAGCTAATTGGTGAGTTTAAAAGCCAATAAGGAAAAGTGAAATTTTAATCAAGGGGGTAGCCCCCTTGATTATGAGTTGAACAAATCTGCCCGTTAATACGGGATAAAAAAGGTGTGAATTTTCACACCTTTATTATATTTAGGAGAGGAATTTACATAAATATGAAATTAGCGATTTCTTATAATGAGATGGTAAAAGAATTTTTAGGGAAAGTAGAAGGGAGTATTCAAATACCTAAAGATGCGCAAAAGATAGAGTTTGGAATAAAAAGAAAAACTATACCATTTCCAAAATTGACTCATATTGTAGATTTAATAGGAGCAGCTGCGACGTGGTTATATCATGTTTCTAAAGAAAAACATATTGTCGTGCTATATCATGTAAGAGGAAGTTTATTTCCGATTACTATTAAAGTTTCTAATTTTCTCTCCTATGAAAGTTTGAATTTGCAGATTGAAGAGCAGCTGGAACAAATTAAAGAAATGAATGAGGAAGAAATAGAAGAGTTTCAAAACGGTAATACATTATATGAAATGTCATCTATTATTATTGGTGAAACATATTATGAGCTACAAGACACAAATACATTACAATTTGTATTTGGTAAAAATATGCAAAGTGTAGAAATAATATATAATAGTGTTAATTGGAAAGAGACAACGATTACTCGTTATGCACAACAAATACAAGGTATTTTAATTGATTCATCACAAAATGCGAATAAACATATAAAACATTTTAATGTTATTACAGAGGCCGAGATGGCACTTTATAGTCAAGTGAATGATACGACAGCAGTATATCCTGAGAAAAGTATCGTCGATATGTTCTATAATACTGTTACTCAATTTCCAAATCGTATAGCTTTATCTTCAAGGGAAGGTACTTTAACTTATGAGGAGCTAAATAAAAAAAGTAATCAAATAGCTCATATGTTAATGAAAAACGGCGTCCAATTAGGAGACTATGTTGGAATATTTATGAAACGTAGCATAGAGACAGTAGTAAGTATGGTAGCTATATTAAAAGCTGGTGCAGCGTATGTTCCGATTGATCCAGATTATCCGGAAAGTAGAATACAGTACATTATTCAAGATAGCCAAGCGAAAGTTATATTGATGAAAGAGACGCCTATAACATGTGATGGGGTTCAAACAGTTTCAATGTATGATAGTGAAACTTATGAAGATATAGATGTACAGTTGTCTATTCATTGTGATGATGTAGCTTATATGATTTATACATCTGGTTCAACAGGGAATCCAAAGGGAACGATGTTAGCACATAGAGGCGTTGTTAATCTGTACACTTGGATGCAAAAGCAATATGAATTGACAGAAGAGGATGTATTTGCCCAATTTCCTTCCTTTAGTTTCGATGCTTCTGTATGGGAGTCATTTGCTTCTTTATTCTGCGGAGGAAACTTGTATGTATTATTAGAGGAAGAGCGATTGTCTGTAGAAGCATTTGCAAATGCAATCTATAAAGTGAAAGCAACTTCGATCTTGGCATTAGCGACAATTTTTGTTCGACAAGTAGCAACTTATTTAGCAGAAGAAGATATATATAAGCTAGCTTCCCTGAAAAGAATTGCGATTGGCGGTGAAATGTTGCCTGTAGAGGTTATTAAATTGTGGAGAGAAAGAATAAATACAAATGTTGAAATTCATAATGTATACGGACCGACAGAATGTACTGTAGTGACGACAACCTATAAAATACCTAATCAGTTAAATGAGGATGTTGCGAGTATTCCCATTGGTAAACCATGTGCTAATTATCAAGTTATGATTTTGGATGAGAATATGAATCTTTGTCCAATTGGTGTACCTGGTGAGTTATATATAGATTCAGTAGGATTAGCAAAAGGGTATTTTAATAAGCCTAATAAAACAATTGAAGCTTTTATTCCGAACCCCTTTAATCCTATAGTTAATATATATAAAACAGGTGATATCGTTAAGTTGCTAGAGGATGGAAATATAGAGTTTTTACATCGGAAAGATGATCAAGTAAAAATTAGAGGACATCGTATTGAACTAGGAGAAATCCAAAGTAAAATTTCTCAAAATCATAATATAAAAGAAAATGCTGTTTTTGCTAAGAAGAGCAAGGAAGGTAGCCAATATTTAATCGCATTCTATACAACTTTGAACAAAAAGGAAATACCAGAATTAGTTTATCAGTTACAAGAGCAGTTACCGGATTATATGGTACCATCTAAATTAATTTATATTAATGAACTACCACTTACACCAAATAAAAAGGTTGATGTTAAAAAGTTAGCTCAGTTAGAAGAAAAGTATGAACCGGTTCGTCTACAAGAATATGTTGCACCTTCTAATAAAGCAGAGAAACAAATAGCAAAAGCTTGGGCAGAGGTATTAGGAATTTCAAAAATTGGAGTGTATGATGATTTCTTTACAATTGGTGGACATTCGTTGAAAGTATTGAGAGTCTTAACATTGTTAAAAGAAGATTTTTCACATTTAACAATTCAAGATTTCTTTAAAGAAAGAACGATATATGGATTAGCTAGAATTGAGAGAGAAGTAAAAGTAGAGACAGAAGAAGTATTTCGTGAATATAAGGTGATTCACGAACCGAATACTATTACTTATTCGAATGTTTTAGAAGACATTAACATCTCAAATGTCTTTTTAACAGGAGCTACTGGTTATTTGGGGTCGCACATATTATATGAATTATTGAGAGATACATCTGCTACCATTTATTGTTTAGTAAGACCGACAAAAGATGTGCAACAAAGAATTATCGATACATTAACAAGCTACTTTAATGATATATGTGAAGAGTGGTTACAGCGTATACAGGCTGTACCTGGTGATTTGGGAGAAGAGTATCTTGGGATGAGCGAAGAGGAATTTATTTTAATTAGTTCTAAGGTCGATACGGTAATTCATTGCGGTGCAGATGTAAGACATTTTGGAGATGTAAAACAATTTAAAAATGTGAACGTCCAAGGCACGAACCGTATGCTAGCGTTAGCCGAGAATGGTGCTATATTCCACTTTATTTCTACAATTGGTATTCCGATAGAATTAGCGGTAGAGCAATGGGATACATATATGGAAACAGGTGATTTCAATTATAATGTAGAGTTAGAGAATGTGTATTCCGATAGTAAACTACAGGCGGAAAATCTTGTTCGTGAAGCTTTGAAGAGCGGCATACGAGGGAATATTTATCGTGCAGGTAACCTAGCATGTCATTCAGAAACGGGTTCGTTCCAACAAAACATTGAAGGAAATGCATTTTATCGTCTTATTAAAACGATGCTTCTAATTGGAAAGGCACCAAATGTGAAGTGGAAAGTTGATTTTACACCAATTGACTTTGCCAGTAAGTCGATTGTATCGTATTTACAAGATCCAAAAATTGTAGGAGAGACGTTACATATTTGCCATCCACATCAAGTTGAATTTGAACATTTTATAAAGCTAATTGAGGGGTGTGGATACAATCTTGAAATGGTTCCACTTTCGGAATATGTAAATATCGGGCTTGAATTAGCAAAAGGAAATGAAGAAATAGCAGAGTTAATTGCTTCTCAAGTTGCAGGAGATGGAGCACAGCAATCTGAAATTGTCATGGGTACTCGTAGAACAAATGAATGGATTAAGAAAAAAGAGCTGATAGTGCCAGCGATTAATAAAGAATTTATTCAGCTGTTATTAGCTCATGGTGAAAAAGTTGGATATTTTCCAAAAGTAATGAAATGATTATGTACGTTTTTGTTTGTTCAATAAAATAAATCATGCTACAATGAGAACGAATTAAGAACCGGGGAGCCAATTGGCTGAGAGGATGTAAGTATACATCGACCCTCAACCTGATCTGGATAATGCCAGCGTAGGGAGTTACTTTAAAGTGATGTAGCATAAGTTATTATAGAATAACTTGTATACAAGGCTTTCCTACATGGTAGGAAAGCCTTTTCTTTTTTTGGAAACATATTTTATAAGGGGGATTTTTATTATGTCACAACAAGTTACAATGTCATTTTCAGTAGTACCGCAAGCAAAAACAAAAGATGTATATTCTGTTGTTGATAAAGCAATTGAAGTTGTACAACAATCGGGAGTTCGTTATGAAGTAGGAGCAATGGAAACAACGTTGGAAGGAGAATTAGATGTACTTCTTGATGTCGTGAAACGTGCGCAGCAAGCTTGCGTCGATGCTGGAGCTGAAGAAGTGATTACTTCTATTAAAATCCATTATCGTCCAAGCACTGGTGTAACGATAGATGAAAAGGTTTGGAAGTACCGTGATGAATATGCAAAACCAGAAGCAATCTAAACTTATTACAACAATTTGGCTTATCCTTCTCATTGCGATATGGGAAGGATCTGTTTCATTATTTAAAATCGAACCGTGGATTTTACCAAAGCCTTCTGCCGTTGTTCAAGAATTAATTGGAATGAAGGATTTACTATTACCAAATACGATGCAAACACTGCAGGAAGTTATAATCGGACTATTTTTTGCGATTTTACTTGGGACGAGTATTGCAATTATTATGGACGTGATACCTTTATTTCGTATTTTAATAAATCCGTTGCTCGTTATTTCGCAAACGATTCCAATCGTTGTACTTGCACCGTTATTTATTATTTGGTTTGGATATGGGATGTTGCCGAAAGTAATGGTCGTCATACTCGTTTGTTTCTTCCCAATTGCGCTTAGTATTTTAGAAGGTTTTCAAACTGTAGATAAAAATATGTTGAAATTGTTGCAAACAATGAAAGCAACGAAATGGCAAATTTACCAGAAAGTAAAGTTTCCGGCAGTGCTCCCATACTTTTTCTCGGGTTTAAAAATTGCAGTTACATATAGCGTGATGGGGGCAATTATCGGAGAATGGCTCGGTGCAAGTGAAGGGTTAGGGGTTATGCTTACGAGAGCTACAAAATCTTTTTTAACTGCTCGAGTATTTGGTGTTGCAGCAATTATCGTCATGGTGACATTATGCCTGTATTTTATCGTGGAGTTTATGGCAAGAATAACAGCACCATGGATATATAGAAAGGACGGCAGAAAATGAAAAAAGGTTTAAAAATTATGTTAGCTGCTTTATTAGCAGTAAGTGTGGCTGGGTGTAATCCGGCGAAGAAAGAAGAAAGTGCAAGTAAAGATAAAAAAGTAAAAGTTGTTTTAGATTGGTTTCCAAATACGAATCATACTGGCTTATATGTAGCGAAAACGAAAGACTATTACAAAAAACAAGGGCTTGATGTAGAAATTATCCAGCCTGGTGATAATGTCACAGCAGAGCAGATGATTGCTTCTGGGAAAGCAGATTTTGCGATAAGCGCACAGGAAAATGTAACATTAGCTCGTGTTGAAGGAATCCCAGTTGTTTCTGTTGGTGCAATTATTCAGCATAATACCTCTGCTTTTGCATCACTAAAAAAAGATAATATGACGTCACCGAAAGACTTTGAAGGTAAACGTTATGGTGGCTGGGGAGGACCAGCAGAAGAAGCGACGTTAAAAACAATTATGGAGAAACATCAAGCTGATTTTAATAAAGTCGAAAAAATCATCTTAGGACAAACAGACTTCTTCAAATCAATCGGTCGTGATGCGGACTTTGAATGGATTTATTATGGATGGGATGGCATTGAAGCGAAGCGTCAAGGAAAAGAGTTAAATACGATTATGGTGAAAGACTTAGATCCAGCGCTTGATTTCTATAGTCCTGTTATTATTACGAGTGAAAAACATACGAAGCAAGATAAAGACTTCGTGAAAAAGTTTATGACTGCAACGACAGAAGGTTATAATTTTGCAATTAAAGAGCCGAAAGAAGCTGCTGATATTTTAATTAAAGCTGTTCCAGATGTGAATAAGGAATTAGTACAAGAAAGTCAAAAGTGGTTAAGTACGAAGTATCAAGATGATGCAAAAGTCTGGGGAGTACAGAAGGAAGAAGTTTGGACGAATTACATGAATTTCTTATACGACAACAAAGTTATTAAAAAGAAAATTGATGTAAAAGATGCTTTTACAAATGAATTCCTTCCAAGTGAAAAATGAGCGGATTACAAATAAAAGATATTGTGAAATCTTTCGATGGAAAGAATGTATTAGCAAATATTAGTGCCTCTATACAGGAGGGAGAGTTTGTCTCTTTTGTCGGTCCGAGTGGTTGTGGGAAAAGCACATTGTTAAATATGATTGCGAGTGTTGAAGAGCCAACGAGTGGAGAGGTATTTTATAATGAGGAACATGTGAGAAAACAAGATGTTGTAAGCTATATGCCACAACAAGATTTATTATTACCGTGGCGATCGGCTTTACAAAATATTGTTCTTCCATTAGAAATTGAGGGGAAATCTAAAAAACAAAGGTTAACAGAAGGAATGGAAGCATTAAAGCAGTTTGAGTTAGATGAATATGCGGATCATTATCCTGATGCATTATCTGGTGGTATGCGCCAAAGAATTAGCTTTCTTCGTACATACTTATGTGAGAAGCCAATTATGCTACTTGATGAGCCTTTTGGAAAATTAGATGCATTTACAAAAATGGAAGTACACAGTTGGCTTTTAAATTCTTGGCATCAAGAAAAGCAAACAATTGTTATGGTTACACACGACTTAGATGAAGCAATTTTACTTTCTGATCGCGTATTTATTTTATCTCAAAGACCAGCATCAATAGTTGGTGAAGTGCAAGTGAAATTACCTCGTCCTCGAACGATGGATATGTTAACATCATTGGAGTTAAAGAAGGATAAGGAAGAAATTTTAAGTGTATTAGCTCCTTATATGAAAAAATAGAAAAAGTCTTTTAACAGTTTTAATCGTTTCACATGAGCTTCTTTCTATGAAACGTGGATAACGAAAGTATGGAATATCGAAGAATGGAACGTTTAAAAATAATCACAAAGAAAAGGCCGTAGCTTATATAAGCTACGGCCTTTTCTTTGTGATTAACATGATTTTCGAGAACTCTTACATGAGAATTGTATGAAGAAGCACTCTTATGGTGCGCTTATAAGCGTGCTTTTTCTGCGATTATGTTTATATTTATAATAATATTAGACGCCTTTCCCTAATAGGCAACTATCTTTTTTGTATATATAGATAGCTTGAAATGGAATGAAAATTATTCCTATATATAAAGAATAAGGTGATTAGTATGGGAAGACAATAGAAATTAAAGGAAATTCATGTAAAATTCAGATGAACTTCACGCAAACTTCATATTGAAAACTAAATATAATTATAATCGGTTATTGTAATTTTAATTTGTGATTTTTCGCAAAATTAAAAGTTTGAATTTAGGAAAGATTATTCAAACCTAAATTCAAACTTTAGTGAAACAATTAAAGAATGTTACGTCTAGTTTTCGCTAATAACGGCATTTAAAAGTTCGGCAGGGTTACCTGTTCCTGCACCTCCTATTGTAATAGATCCACCAGGAGGAATTTCACGGTTCCATCCGGCATTTGTAATTACATAATGATTATTTGTTTTACTACTAATTTTAGAATCCCAAACTTGTGTTAAATTGCCGTTATAATCAAATTCTAACTTCCAGTTTTTAATAGGGCTTGTGCTGTTATTTTTAATTACAATTGAGAAGTTATAGCCACTTCCCCAATTTGAAGTAACTGAAAATGTAGCCTTACCATTACCATCAGGAGGCGTTGTGTTAGCATCATCAGTTTTTACAATAATAGAATTAGGTTGTGATTTATTCCCGGCAGCGTCCTTTGCTAGTATTGAAAAAGTGTATTCCGTATTAGGTTTCAAATTTTTAATTGTAATGCTATTTGATGTTGTACTCCATTTTTCTTCCCCAGCAGTAACTTCATATTCAGTAACTCCCACATTATCAGTAGATGCAGTCCAGCTTAATTGGACTGAGCTTGAGGTTTTATTAGTAACCACAATGTTTTTTACGTTCGTTGGTGATTCAGTATCTTTTTGACTGATAGGTCCACCAAGTAATTCGGTTACTAACGTATCAAGCAATTTTGGACCACTACAGCTATATTTTGGACTTGTGCGACAGTCACCACTAAGTTCCCAAAACATTGCTCCACTTAAACCTTTTGTTTTTATATAATCTGTTTTATATTTCATAGATTCATTGTCATCGTAGCTAATAAATGTGCCTGTAGTAGCATTGTATAAATAAGGTACTTTAGCTGTATCATTCCAATAGCGTACAAAACCATTTTTGTTTACGTAATTCGCTGCTAAATCACCGTAATCATAAACACCCGTATCACCAGTAGAATAATCATCCCAAGTACCTTTAGATGCTAGTTTGCCATCACTACCTGGTTTACATGGTTGATATTGCCCATTATTATCTTTTCCACAACTTTTCCAACCACGTCCGTAAAATGGTACGCCTAATACGAGTTTATCAGCTGGTACACCTTCATTTTTATAAACGTCAATAGCTCCATCTACGTAAAATTTCGTATCAGCTGCTGGATCATTCGGATCTTTATATAATGCGGCATTATGGTTAGAAGTTGCTTCCCAACCGCCGTGGAAATCATATGTCATAATATTAATCCAATCGAGTATTTGAGAGATTTTCTTTAACTCTGTATGATCGGCATAACGTTGACTTGCCCCTGAAGCAATTGTTAATAAATATTGTTTTCCATCTTCAGTACCGGCTTTATTTAAAGCATTTCGGACATCTTGAAGAAGGAGTGTGAAATTTTGTTTATCTTCAGGACGGTAACTACCACCAGGAATCGTTTCAACACCTGGATATTCCCAGTCTAAATCGACACCGTCAAATCCGTATACACGTAGGAAATCGACTGTTGATTCTGCGAATACTTTTCTAGTTTTTTCATCAGCTGCCATATCAGAAAATCGATTAGACCAAGTCCAGCCTCCGACGGAAATAATGGTTTTTAAATGAGGGTATTTAGCTTTTAGTCGTTTTAATTCTCCGAAGTTGCCACAACGGGCATATTTATCACAATCTTCCCAAGTTGTACCTGATCCTGGATAAGATTTTGTGACATCAGCCCAGGGCTCACCTAATACGAGAGTACCATTAGGAACTTCTTTATTTTGCAACGGTACACCAGATTCTTTACAGTTCCATGTTTGTTTATTTGGATTATCGGGATGTGTAGAAGGATTTCCATGTTTTCCATTCCAGCAAATATCAGCAAACGCATAGTTTAAATGAGTGAGCTTTGATGCATCGATGTCTGCAACTTGATAATTACGTCCGTAGATGCCCCACGAAGGAAAGTACCCAATAATTTTTTGATTTTGCGTTGGTGAATTTGCTGATGCGAGATTTGGAGTAATAAAATTTGCGAGAAAAAGAGGTAAGAAGAGTAGTAGAGATAGCAATAGTAATGTGAATTTTTTTGACCTCATAGTCATTTCCCCTTTCAAGGTAAAAGATATATTTAAAGGCATTTGCCGATAAATCAAAGTGAATCTAGACGTATGAAACGTCTAGATAAAAATGATCAGACATCACGAAGTCTATACAAGAGAGCTGGGGTGATTAAATCGTAACAAATGTAAGATTTAGTGTAAACGCTTTATTGTATGAAGAAAGACTTTCTCAATACAAAAAGGCTTTAATACAAACTGCATATGAAAATGAAAGACCGGTGAGGAAGAAAATAGCTTATTATAAATAAATTTGAGAAAAAATTGTATGAAGTCAACTTGTAATGGGGTGGTAAGATGGTGAAATTTCATATAAAATAATAGTAAAAATATGTAAGGAAGAGGATAGTGTGGATGTGTTTTTGAACATTGCTGAAGAAAAGGTTCGACAAGCAATCTGGAATGGTGATCTGGATTATATTTCGGGAAAAGGAAAACCACTACAATTAGAAGATCTTTTAATGGTACCTCTAGAGTTAAGGATGAGCTATAAAATTTAAAAAATGCGGGAATGATTCCAGCAGAAATGGACTTACAAAAGATATATTAAAAATAGAAGATTTAATTGCTTGCTGTTATGATGAAGTAGAGAGGAAAAAATTACAAGAAGGGTTAACAGCAAAAACGTTGTGTTTTCAGCAGGTAATGGAAAAGAGAAAGATAGTTCAGCATTTCGTAAATTAAGTTAAGAGGGATAAGATGAATACATTTGAAACGATAGAAGAATTAGCAACATATATTGAAGAACAGCAATTAGTACTTCTATTTATTAAAACAGAAAATTGTGGTGTTTGTGATGTCATGTTAAGGAAAGTAAATTACGTATTAGAGAATTATGATTACGTAGAGAAAATAGAGATATTACTACAAGACATGCAAGAAGTTGCGGGGCGATATGCAGTATTTACAGGGCCGACAATTTTGTTATTTCATAATGGAAAAGAGATCCTTCGTGAATCGCGCTTTATTTCACTTGAAAATTTAGAGAGAACCATTCAATTATTCGAGAATTAGGGAGGTTTTTATATGGAATTTATTATTGTCATACTATTATTTGTTGTCATTGGAATAATTGTAATAGCTGTTCGATCAAATAAAAAGAAAGTAAACCTTACGAAACAAAATAACATACATAATTCGTCTAATAACTCATCACCGCTTTTTTTCTTTGCTGGATCTGATAATAATGACAGCTCACATGATAGCAGTTCACATGACTGTGGAGGGTCTTTTGGAGGAGATAGTGGAGGTAGTTGCGGTGGTGGCGGTGATTGATAAGAATACGCCTTATATAGGCGTATTTCTTTTTTAAACAAACGTTTGATTAGTTGGCTTACATACGCACACTAACAGTTAAATAAACGTTTGTTTAATATTTTTAACATGATTAGGAGAATAGAAATGGGAAGGGAACCGAAAGTGAAAAATAAAGGGAAAATAGCATTGTTTTTATTAGTTGCTGGAGGTGTATTTCTTGTTAAACTTGGATTTAAATTTGGAACAATACATATGATCCGAACTTGGTTTGAAAGTACGTTTTCGTAAATAAGGAATATAGCCTCTTGCGAAAGAGGTTTTTCATTTGTTATCATTAGACTGAACGGTCGGTTTAAAGAGGTGTGAGTATGAGAAAAAGCGCAGAAGAGATAAAGAAGGAAATTGCATACAAAGCAGAAAATCTGTTTTCACAAAAAGGCTATGCAGCCACATCTATGGAAGATATTTGTGAAATTACAGAGCGAAGTAAAGGGAGTATTTATTACCATTTTAAAAGTAAAGAAGAATTATTTTTATTTGTAGTAAAACAGCATACGTATGATTGGCTTGAAAAATGGAATGAAAAAGAGAAGTTGTATAGTACTAGTATTGAAAAATTATATGGTCTCGCAGAATATTATGTAGAGGATATACAACAACCTATTTCGAGTGCAATAGAGGAATTTTCTATGAGCCAAGTTGTGAGCAAAGAGGTTCTAGATGAATTATTAGCTTTAACTAGAGAATCATATGTTATGTTTGAGAGATTAATCGAAACAGGTATACAGTCTGGAGAGTTTCGTGAAGAAAATGCGCGCGATTTGATGTATATTGTACATGGCTTATTATCAGGGCTTGGAGTGCTTTACTATGAGCTAGATTATAACGAGTTAAAGCGAGTTTATAAAAAGGCAATAGATGTATTGTTAAAAGGGATGGCAGCTGAATAATAAGTCAGCGGCTTTTCTTTTAAAACGAATTAGACCGAATGGTCGGTTTATAAAAGGAGGAGCGGAAATGAAAGCTTTATTTAAAAATCGAGCATTTATGCTCGTTATGGCATCCGATATTTTACAACAATTTGCGATTTGGATCAGAAATATGGCCCTATTGTATTTCATAATGGAGCGGACGAATAATGATCCAGTTTCAGTGTCACTATTATCGGTCATGGAATATGCACCTATTTTTATTTTTTCTTTCATTGGTGGCGCCTTAGCAGATCGCTGGAACCCGAAAAGAACAATGGTTGCTGGGGATGTGTTAAGTGTACTGTCTATTATAGGGATTGTTTTATTGTTAAAGATTGATTACTGGCAGGCAATATTTTTTGCGACACTCGTTTCCGCAATTGTAGGTCAGTTTTCTCAGCCTTCATCTTCACGCATATTTAAGCGCTATGTAAAGGAAGAACAGGTAGCAAATGCGATTGCATTTAACCAAACATTACAGTCATTGTTTATGATTTTCGGACCAGTTGTAGGATCGCTTGTGTATACACAACTTGGTTTGTTTACGTCACTATATAGTTTAATCATTTTATTTTTATTATCTGCTATCGCCCTTTCATTTTTACCGAAATGGATTGAACAAGAGCAAGCAGTGAAGGAATCATTAAAAAATGATATAAAAGAAGGATGGAAATACGTTCTTCATACGAAAAATTTACGTATGATTACGATCACTTTCACAATTATGGGCTTAGCTGTTGGATTAACGAATCCGTTAGAGGTGTTTCTTGTAATAGAACGTCTTGGAATGGAAAAGGAAGCAGTTCAATATTTAGCAGCAGCGGATGGAATAGGTATGCTAATCGGTGGTATTGTTGCTGCGGTTTTCGCTTCAAAAGTAAACCCGAAAAAGATGTTTGTATTTGGTATGAGTATATTAGCAATCTCATTTTTAGTCGAAGGGTTGTCCACATCATTTTGGATTACTAGTTTGATGCGATTTGGAACAGGTATTTGTTTAGCTTGTGTTAATATCGTTGTCGGTACGCTTATGATTCAACTTGTACCAGAAAATATGATTGGAAGAGTAAATGGAACCATTTTACCAATGTTTATGGGGGCAATGTTAATTGGAACATCACTAGCTGGAGGATTGAAGGAAATGACTTCATTAGTTATTGTATTTTGTATAGCGATGTCACTTATTTTATTAGCGATTGGACCAGTTCTACGCATGCAAATAAATAAAGAAGATGTCGCTAATAAAGAGGAACTAACAAATTCGTTAGCCTCGAAATAACCATTGTAAGGGAGCAGAATTGCTCCCTTTTCTTGTGGCAGTCTTTTGACAATGAAATGTACCGATTATATACTAATGTTGTAAAAACGATTTTACATGTTAGGAGAAAAGATGTGAAAAATCAAATTTATGAATTACGCACTGAAAATAATATTTCACAAGGTGCATTAGCTGATAAGTGTAGCGTATCAAGACAGACGATAAATGCAATTGAGAATAATAAATATGATCCAAGCTTAGCGTTAGCTTTTCGTTTAGCGGAAGTATTGGGAACAACTGTTGATAAACTATTTTTGTATAAGCTGTAGGGGAAAGAGAAAATAAGTCTTTTAGTTACGACATTAGTAGTTATAAGTATGCTAGCATTTTGCACTTTACTATTGGTTAATTGAACTTCAAGTAAACTGGTATGCACTATTTATTTGTAGCATCGCATAATGTTGAAGGGGCAAATGAGGAGAAGAAAGATTTAGAAAAACATGTATGAAAAACAAGTGCAAATGTTACATATTATGTACGCATTGTATTTATTTTTTGGTTTTTTTTCGCATCGGTAGGTTTTAATAAATGGATAGATTTTCATGATGTACCGCTTTTACTTACGTTATGTGCTGCTAGAGTTGTAAAGCCAGCTGTAGTGTTTTTACTTGTAAAGCGTTATCGTTAAAAATAAAGAAAGATCCTCTTCTTGTGTGAAGGGGATCTTCTTTTTATAGCGTTTTAGTTTTCGGATTAGGTGGTGTAACGGGTGTATCATTTTCAGGAACTCTAGTTAATAAGAATCCACCGATAATAAACAATACGATAATACTAAGGACACCAGCGTTTGTTTTTCCCGTTAATTGCGTTGTAACACCGACTAATACTGGACCCATGATCGCGGCAAACTTGCCAAATATATTATAAAATCCGAAGAATTCATTTGCCGATTCTTTAGGTACTAGTTTTGCAAAATAGGAACGACTAAGTGCTTGAATACCACCTTGAGAAGTGGCAACTAACATTGCTAAAATCCAGAAATCGAGTGTCGTTTTTAAGAAATAAGCATATGTGCAAATGATGATATAAATAATAATACCAACATATAGCATTTTTTTCCCTGTAAATGTTTCTGATAATTTTCCGTATAATAAAGCGAATGGACAAGCTACAATTTGTGTGACAAATAAGATGATTAATAGATTCGTTGCACTAATACCGAGATCTGTTCCGTAAGCGGTAGACATAGTAATAATTGTATCGACCCCGTCAATGTAGAAGAAATAGGCGATTAGGAACATAAAGACTGTTTTATATTCTTTAATATTTTTAAAAGTATCAGCAAGGCGTTTGAAGCTCATTGCAATTGGTCTTGGATGGCGTTCAATATAATGTGTTTGCTCTACGTTTTTTAGCATTGGAATTGTAAATAATCCCCACCAAAGAGCTGTTATTGCGAATGAAATTTGACTGGCAATGCCGACTGATAAAGGGATAGTGCCTTTTTGAGCAAGAATAATAAGAGCGATACAACCGATAAAAGGAATTGTGCTCCCAATATAGCCTAATGCAAAGCCTCGTGTAGAAATTCGATCCATTCTATCTTTAGAGGTAACATCTACTAAAAATGCATCATAAAAAATGTTTGCTCCAGCAAAACCGACTAGTGCTAGCATATAGCAACCTAGTAATAAGTACCACTGGGATGTTGGGACGACTGCTAGCATACTTGTAAATACGATGCCGAGTCCAAAGAAGAATGTGAAAAATCGTTTTTTAAACCCTTTATAATCAGCAACTGTGCCGAGAATAGGAGCAAGTATAGAAATTAAAAGTGTAGCGAATGAGTTTGCATATCCCCAATATGCTGTTGAGGTTGCACCAGATAGTCCAGCTTCTTTTGCAGCTGCTTTAAAGTAAATTGGGAATAGTGCAGTTGTAATGACGAGCGAATATACCGAATTCGCCCAATCATATAATATCCAGCTTTTTTCTTGTCTGGACATTTTTTTCATATAATGTTCCCCCTTAAATTGTTCTACTAACAGTGTACAAAAATAAAAATTATAAAAAGAGAAACAGTGATGATTTTTACATAACTTTTACATATATACACAGTTCTTTACAATTGTAGTAAATCCTCTATAATGGATCCGTCTGTTTCGCCTAAGTGCAAACCGAGTAATCTTGCGATAGTCGGACCTTCATCAATAAGTCTCATATACGGGATTGTAACGCCACTTTGAATACCTTTTCCAGCAGCGATAAAAATTGTTTCATAGTTAGGCTTTGTTGGGGAGTAACCATGAGTTCCAAATGTATATTTTTTACTAGAAGTAACATCTTTTTTAGTAATTTCTTTTATAAAATCACCGGTATAATTTTCAGTGAAATAATACCCCTCTTGTGCTTCCAACATAAATAAACAATTACCATCTGCACCGGATTCTTTCGCCGCTTCATCATGAAGTATAAATTCAATGCCATTTTGTTTATTTTGAAGCAGTTCTTCAAGAAGTAGTTGTACTTCCCGAATGGTATCCGTATCGTTTTTGTCTTTCACATATACATAGGCAGAACCGTCGCAACTTTGACAGTAGGCCTTCCAATCTACTAATTTACCTTCTTTATTTAGAGATATAAGCTCTTTTTGATGGAATAGCACATTTAATTGAATTGATTTGTTTTCACTTAAAGCGCTATGATCACCAAGGGCAATAATTGTACTTTCTTCGTATATTCCACTTTCTTCTAATGCATGAATAATTTTTCCTAGACGTTCGTCGTGCCTATGGATAGCTGCTATTGTTTCGTTAGATTCAAAGCCATGATAGTGTCTTTGTGTGTCTAAATCAGTGAAATGCACAAACATGACATTAGGCCTTTTTGTAAGGATTGTATGTACAGCAGAAGCAAGAACGAAATCATCGAGTTCAGGTTGTGATAATCCATTTCGTATATGACCGAACCGTCGATTTAAATCTAATTGGTATAGCGGGCTACCGCTAAATAATGAAACTAAAATTTGATTTTGCCACGGTCTATTTGGAAAGATTTCCGGTAAATTGTAATCAATGTTTGCTCTTCCAGTAACAGGCCAAAGAAGGGCTGCTGTCGTTAAATTTGCTTTGCGTGCTTCATCATATAATGTTGTTCCTTTTATCGATTTTCGGTACCAATGCCAATCTGGTGATTCACGTCCTGGTTGAAGTAAAGTATTGGTAACAACACCATGTTTATTAGGGTAGTTTCCAGTAACGATTGTTGAGTGGCTTGGATATGTTACAGAAGGATAAATTGGTTCTACTTTTTCTACAACCGCGCCCTTTTTTATTAGAGATTGGAAGTTAGGTAATTTTTGTAGTATAGGAAAATCTAAAGCTGATAAACAGTCGAATGATAAAATAATGACACGATTAGTTAATGCTTTATCCATAAAGTAATCCTCCTAATTATATAAAACCTATTCTTATATATTACTATTAATACCTAGTAATAAAAATATGTTTCTGAATAAAATTTATTATTTATTTTCAGAAAAATTAAACATATAATAAGTATAAGGGATTGAATGAAAGGAGGGAATACTATGGACTGGCTAGATGGATTTGGTATTTTTTACATCATTGGTGGAATCACGATTCTCCTAGTATTTGCTATTTCATATTTACTAAAGAAACGTTTTCCAGACAAACAGTTTGATATTATATTTTCACTTAGTTTAGTACTTCTTTGTTTAGCTTTCTTTCCTGTAACAATGATAGCTATTGGTGGGTGGGAAGGAATGGGATATGGATTTATTTGTTTCTTCGTTCTACTTGGTACACTTATCGGTATGGTTGCACATCAACTTGTGAAAATCGTTCGAAAGAGCTACGTATAAAACTACAAAAAATGAAAAGAATATATAAAAATAAGAAAATTAGCTATTGTTTTAAAAAAGAATTTGTATTATGATAATCAACAAATTTATTTCGTTATAACGCTGAAAAAGGACTAGTACATGTCCAACCTTTTTTGCAGAGAGAGAATCCGTTTGGCTGAAAGATTCTTAAAGGGCGATATGGAACCTACCTTTGAGTTCTGCATATGCAGCGGGAAATTCCCGTTATCAAAAAGAGAGCATATACAATTTTTGTGTATGAATCAGGGTGGTAACGCCGGCAAAGCTCGGTCCCTATTTAGGGGCGCGGGCTTTTTTGTATTTTCTAAAAGGAGGAAGACTGACTATGGCAAAAGAACAAGTGCAAGCCATTACGAAGATGGAAGAGGACTTTGCGCAGTGGTATACC
>NZ_JAEHBO010000034.1:0-51648 GCF_016483575.1 Bacillus cereus group sp. N12 | reverse complement strand
CCCTCCAAGTAATAGTGTAACATCCATGTGTATACATGGTCTTTTTCACACTGTCTACCTAAAGGGGATAATATCAGAATACGTCGTCTTTTTTATAAACAGAAAAGTGAATTCCCAAGCTTCCTTTTTTGCATCAAAGCCCATGATCTTTTATTTCATTTTGAGATAAAACTTACACTGCTTTCCATAAGGATAAAGCATAAATCCAGTTTGGATCCCCATTTCCTTGATGATTTTGTACTGCTTCATATACTTTTCCTTCGTATAGGACTCTATCACCCTTTTTATACGCTTTCTTTGCATCCCACGCTTCATATGAAGCGCTTTCGGTTTTTGTAGTAATTGTGAATATATTACTTTGTACAGATTCATTTCCAGCTACATCAACAGCTTTCACTGTAAACTTATATGTAGAATTGGCGAGTAAATTTTTATCCATATAGGAAGTCGTATTAGATGTTGCGATTTTTTTCATTGTTCCTTCTATTTCTCTATAAATATCGTAATGGTCTACACCAACATTATCGTCAGATGGACTCCACATTAGGTCCACACTTGACGCTGTCGTTCCCATACTATGTAATCCTTTTGGTTGTGTTGGTGCTTCTGTATCAGGAGCCTCAACTGTTGTTTTTGCTGTAAGCGCTGTACTTTCTTTCGATACATTGCCAGCTGCGTCAATTGCTTTTACAGTATAAGAGTATTCTGTACTTGGTTGTAATTTCTTATCAATAAAATGAGTGCCTGGTACGGTGTCAATCATCTCTCCGTTACGGAAGATTTGATACCCTTTTACTCCTACATTATCCGTAGAAGTGTTCCATGTTAGTTCTATACTATTCGCTGTTACTTTTTGTGTCTGAATTCCATTTGGAATACTTGGCGCTTCTGTGTCTGGTTTCACATTATTGATGAGATTTACATCAATTACATTATAGAACGCATTTGCTGTATCAGCTACATCCCATACAGCTAAAATCACATGGTAGCCACTACGATCCGTAGGTACATTGATTTTGTGTGCTACATTATTTGAAGCTGCGGAACCATCATGTTGTACAGTTCCAATTGGCTCAAAGTCTGCTCTTGTTAGTGCTTTATTTGGATTCCAGCCTATTTTAGTAATGTAGTAGTGCCATTTGCTTGTTAAATGTGGCGCTGTAAACTTCCAAGTAAACGTATTTTCTCCGCCAGTGATTGTATTTTTAAACCAACGATCCGCTGTTTGTTGATCCAAAATACCACCAAATTTTCCGCCTGCAGAAGCGATTTGTCCATCAACTGGACCAGCTTGCGGGAATCCTTTTGGTGCTTCTAAGCTTTGTGGTTCATACATAACACTTCCGCAGTTTACATTTAGTGCACCATAAGTTGGACTACATAAAGCGGAACGGCTACCAGGCTTTTCAACAAAACCATGCGCGTAAGCATTTTGAGGAATAAGTGTCGTGCCGATAATTCCCGCTGTTAATGCAACAGCTCCTAGACTTTTTTTGTTCATTTTCATGTTCTGTAGATGTTTTAAAATTCGATTATTCATGTTCATGTCCCCTTCTTGTTATACTTCGTAGTGTAATGTGGGCTTTGATGTAAAAGAATAACACGAGACAATATTGTAGTGATGTATGCATAAGTTATGCATACACCGTAGT
Source organism: Bacillus cereus group sp. N12 (assembly GCF_016483575.1). Taxonomy (NCBI): domain Bacteria; kingdom Bacillati; phylum Bacillota; class Bacilli; order Caryophanales; family Bacillaceae; genus Bacillus; species Bacillus cereus group sp. N12. The sequence goes on along the minus strand of NZ_JAEHBO010000034.1, from coordinate 49,996 downwards.
AAAGAAATATTTCATTCCATGTGATATATTTCACTTACTGAATATATCATGACATAGAAATTACCAAAACACGTGCAGAAGTTGTGCAGAAACAGTGAAATTATTATTAACACATAAAACTACATCTTAAAATTATAAAGTAAAAGTTCGCAATAGCAATTATAAATCTTGTAAAAAAAGGCCATATAAAAGCATTTTGTATACGCGGATGGATTGCACCAAGTCTTCTCGAAATATTTGTTAATCAACTTGATATGCATAGCGATGTAAGATTATATTTTTTTGTAACACCCTTCCATTTCCATATTCAATATATGTCTCTATTGGGTACGTGAAATTACTTATGTATTGCGAATAATCCTTAATGTTTCAAAATAGTTTCATAAAACTTGTCATACTCTTCATAGTATTGGATTTTTAATTTTTCTATTAAACTTGTATCTGGTGAAATAATTTCAATTACGTCTGTACTTATATACAACAAATAAGTATCGTTATAAAAAGAAATATAAGCTTGCTGACCACCATTAACGACATACTTGCAATATTTATATACTTCATCTTCATTGACACCTTTAATCGTAGTAAATATGATTGTACTTTCAAGATCATCAACGTCTACTTGCGTTTCTGTCCAATTTTTAATCTTCATGAACCTTCCAATTTTTGTTTTCTCATTTACTCTCTTACTTTTACCATATGTTATATAACCGGAAGTAAATGAAACGTCAATTGTATCGGGGCTTTTAAAAAGTTCAGTCAGTAGTCCTCTTAATTTTCTCAAATTCCCCTCAAATAATTCTATATCGAATCTAATTCTATTTTTTGCCTCCACTTGAAAAAATGGTGTAGCTGTCATATCTTCAAAATTCACATTTAATACTTTCATTCTTTCCATATAATTAATTCCTCGCTTCATATAACATAAAAGTGTCTACATCATTTAATATAGACACCCTTTCACATATATAGTTTTAATACCGGCCAGTAAATTTAAAAACTTCATCAACTGCTTGCGTATACCCACCTGATTTTCGGAGAGACTCCTTCAAATTCAAAGCAGCTTCTTTATATGATGGATTACTTAATACTATTTCTACACTTTTACTAAGTTTATCCGCAGTTAATCCTTGCATTTGCAATTTAACTCCTGCTCCGAGACTCTCTACTCGCTTTGCGATTACTGGCTGATCTGCACTTTGCGGAATTACAACGAGTGGAACTCCGTTATATAGTCCTTCATGCGTACTGTTCATCCCGCCATGTGTAATAAATAATTTTGTATATGTAAGTAGTTCAGTTTGCGGTACATAGTTTTTCACAATGAAGTTTTTAGGAATATCACCTAAATCACTTATTTTCGTTTTACTACCAATAGACATAACAATTGTATGTTTACTATTTTCGAATGCCTTCATACAAAGTTTATAAAAATTAATTGCTTCATTAAAAACAGTACCTAGTGAAATGTAAATCAGGCTTTGTTCTTCAATTGAAGTATAATCAAAATCTTCATTTTCCCCTTGTGCAGAAATAGATGGACCTACAAATTTAAATGTTTCATTAAACGTATTACCAAAAGGTTGGAACTCCTTAATCGTATACACAATAGTAAGCGGTGCTGGATTACAGAAAACTTCATACGGTGAATTTATTTCAACACCATATTTCCCTGCAATTTCTCTAGTTAAGTTTTGAAAATCATTATATATTCTATTCTGCACTTCCACTGGGATATTTTTAGAAAGATGGTCTAACATTTGTTTAAATGATTTTTCATCCTGCGCAAAAGATGTACAGGAATTTATGGCCGGAAGATTAAGAATTTGGGCAATTAAATGACCACAGCCAAACATAGAATCGTGGATCATGTAATCAAAATATTCTCCTTCAATTTGCTCTAAAACACTAGGTATTACAATATCTGCTGTATGTAGAAGGCCGTTTATTCTTTCCTGTAAATAATTTCGACCACCGGAAAGAAATGCTTGTATAAATTTTTGATCATCTATCGTTCGTACAGTAGCACCTGTCTTCTCAATACGCTCCCTGAAAGCCTCTATTGAAAAATAAACGACCTCTTCACCGCGAGAAATCAGTTCTTCTACAACTTGTAATGTTGGATTTATATGTCCTTCTGATCCAGCGTTAATGAATAAAATACGTGCCATTCAAAATACTCCTTACATTTTAAAATTTCTATGTTGTAAAGAGTATGGATATTTTCCATACTCTTTACGGTATTTTATGTATCATTTTCCTGCTTAATTGACCTAGCAAGCCTAAAACCGAGATCGTCTATATGAAATGTAGGATGGCTACGACGGCGACAAGTCGCGCCGCAGCCTCTAGCTGCTTCAGCCCAACTACCACCACGAAAAATTCGGTACGATCCGTACACTTTTTCATCATACAAGTCATAGCACCATTCCCAAACGTTTCCTAACATATCATAAAGTCCCCATGCATTCGGCTCTTTTTTACCGACGTCATGAATTTGTCCAATTGAATTTTCATTATACCACGCTATTTTCTGAAGTTCCCCATATGTATATCCCGTCGTACCTGCTTTACATGCGTATTGCCACTCTGCCTCAGATGGCAATCGGTAGCCGTCAGATTCTATATTACAACTAACCTTTTTTCCATCATCACTAATAGAATAATACGCTGTTAATCCCGCTTGTTTAGAAAGTAAATTACAAAAAGCAATTGTATCATTCCATGAAATATTTACAATTGGTTTATTACTATCTTTATCATTATTTAATGTAGGATTTGTAATGGCATTATATATTTCCATTGTTACAGCATACTTTGCAAGAAGAAATGGTTTTATTTGAACTTGCCATTCTTTTTTTATTCGATCATCTCTTAATACTACCTCTCCTGCTGGAATTTCCATCATATTAGAATCAATCGAGCGAATGAATGTATTCAATAGTATCCCCCCATATTACTTCTTTTTAAAATCTAACTACTTATCTTATCGTACTTCTTCAAAAACCGTTTCACTTCATTTGGAGATTTTAAAATAATCACTTCTTTTCCTTTACTTAATTGATCTAGTCTTTTTAAAAGGGCAGGTTTTTTCTTATTCGGATACTCCCATATCCATTTAAAAAATTGTAAATCTAGTCTTTCTTCACATCCGGCACCCATATCCGGTCTTGTTTTATTTCGATATTGTACAATTCTTTTAAAAGCACGATAAACACAAATCGTTCTATGAATATCAAGAAAGATAATTGTATCCGCTGCATTCAGTCTTAAATCCATCGTCCCGCCATAATTCCCATCAATAATCCACTCTTCTTCTTTAATTAAGTTTTTTTGAACTTTTCTTTGTTCTTCTCGAGGAACACCTTCCCAGTTCGCTTTCCAAAACAATGCATCAAGATGATGCACCTTAATATTTAGTTTATTTCCTAACTGCTTTGCTAATGTAGATTTTCCTGAACCACCAGAACCAATGAATATGATTTTTTTCATATTCATACGGTCCTTACTATAGATTCTTCAATACCTTCCTTATTTGCAAAAATCCAGAAGAACATCTCTTCATTCAACTTTAATAAATTTGGTAACTGAACAAAATAAGTAATAAAGATAACTTGAATAGAAAGCATGACATACCAAATAGATTGTAGTTCTTCTCTCGTTAAAATGCTTTGTTTATAATATCCTTCAAAGATTTTGCTGACAATATCTAACCATTTCCCTCTTCCTGTTTCATCACTAAATAGCTCACTTAATATACTTGTACAGCAGTAGCATAAATCGAATACTCTTACATTGCTTTCTAAAAGTTCAAAATCTATAAATCCTTGAAATTCATTGTCATGAAAAATCACATTCGATAAGTGCATATCACGATGAATAATTTGTTTTGGTAGTGGGTGAACCGTTTCCTTCAAAACTGTACGTATTTGATCCATTTTTCGAACGACATTCCGACGGACAGATGCATTCTTTTCTAAAATTGGTAAGGCCCATTTGTATACCACTTTATACAATTCTCTTTTTATTAACTCGTTATCACTATTCACTGAATGTAGTGCTTGATGTAAATTAGCTATCTTCTCTCCAATTGTACTTCCTAGCTCTTTTAGCTTTTCTGTATCTTTTATTTCTAGTACACTTCCACCAATATATTCGTACAAACAATAATACTTCTCTTTATAAAATACGTACCTTTCATCATTTCTCATTTTTACTATTTTTTGTACTTTAACTCCTTTTTCATCAAGCTGTTCTAATACATTTAGTTCAACTAGAAAATGTTTTATCGATCCCTTTTCCTTTAAAATATACGCTTTATTATTACAGTAAATCTTCGTTACGTTTGGTTGAACTTCAATAGTTGTGATATCTTCATCTTCAAACCAAAACTTTGCAATTTCTAATATATCCTCCATATACAAATACCCCTTTTAAAATTCACTTATTTCTTCCGTAACATAAATTCACAAAGCATTCCTATCCCAACACCAATTGTATAAGCAACTACATCGCTCCACAAAAATCCGTAACCTAAAACGAGTCCCCCTATAGTCGTTGCACGAATATTATCAATCCAAGGTGCATGGTACAATTGGCTAATTTCAATCCCGTAGCAAAATATTAAACTCATAAAAGCTAATTTCTTCGTTTCTATTTTAGGAAACAAAAATCCGAATCCAACGAAAATCATTAATGCCCATAAAGCATCACCTAAGTAATCATTTAATAAATGAGGTAACGCAAAAGCAAACTTTCTAGAACTAAGACCTAACATAATAACAACTATAGTAAACATTACATATAGTAATTGATTTCGTTTTATATTCATTTCAAAAGCTCCTAATTCATCATGTAAAACTGCAAATAGCTAGTAAAATACAATCATTTTACTAGCTATTTATTACTTGCTTTCATAATAAGAAAATGTGGATTTGTACTTAAATAATGATATGATTTTCTGTCTACTTCTCTCATCTTTTCAATCGGCTTCGGTTCCACTATTTTTTCTAATACAAAATAGTTTGTTGTTTCATTGATTATGTCTTGGAGCGACCTCCTAAAAAAACTAACTTCTATTGTAATATTTGGTTTAACCCAAGTATCTACTAATAATTGTTTTTCAAAATAATCTTCACATGTAAACTTTGTGAAATCCATAAAAGGATGATGAACGGAATATATAAGTTCTCCACCCGGCTTCAATACGCGCTGAAACTCTTGAAATACTTGTGTCCAATTTTCTAAGTAATGAAGAGTTAACGAACTTACAATGATATCATACGTATTATTTTCAAATGGCAATGTTTCTTGCAAATCGTGACAAAGGAACGTTGCTTTTTCTCCCATACTTTCTTTTACGGCTTTTACCATTTCAGGACTTATGTCAATTGCTGTAACGTTAGCCCCTCTTCCTACGAATTGAGAAGTATACCATCCAGCGGCACATCCAGCATCTAGTATTCTCTTCCCTTCTAGTTCCCTTGGAATAATCTCCATCATCGCAGGTCTTTCATAATAACTATTATATGGATTTGCCAAATCTATATTTTCTTTATATGTACTCGCTAATTTATCATACGTATCTTTGACTGCGTCTTTCATTATATCCACCCCTAATACATATTAATCCATTAACTCTTGCTGCTTTTTCTTTGAAAATGATTGTAGTACTAACTCATACGACCAATCGATCATTTTATTAATTTGCTCCTGTTCTACTCCCTTATGTATATACACTGTATTCCAATGTTTCTTATTCATATGATACCCTGGAATTATTGTGTCTGGATAATCTTCTCTTATTCGTAAAGCGAGCTCAGGATCACATTTTAATGTAATCGCAGCTTTTTCACCTTCTTCATGGTTCACTATCGCAAATATTTTATTATTGAGTCTCATACATGTTGCACTCCAGCCATCTGGAGAATCCTCTGTCGCTTTTCTTTTTGATAAACAATATGCTCTCGTTGCATTCATTTTAAATGGCACCTCTTATTCTTTCACTATTTGTTTACGATGCATCACAATTTGCTTCGTCGCTTTAAATTGCTGTTCCCCATAAAACTTTATGAGTTTCTCTCCGCAAAATAGACTAACAATATCAATATGAGATATCTCTTCCAGTAACATTGTAAGCATATTCTCTCCAATGCCTTTATTTCTTACACTTTCATGTACGACAACATCTTCTATGTACGCTCGAAAAACACCATCTGAAACCACTCTAGCAAACCCAATTAACTCATTTTCTTTCCATACCCCAATTGCTATGCTATTCTTTAACATTTTTTCAATATCGATTTCTTTTCTTTCTGGCCACCAACCGACAGAGTCGTAAAGCTTCTTTATTTTCTCTGCACAAATTGGTCGTTCATGTTGTAATTTATACGTGTACATATTCTTTCTCCCATCAACTAGTATACATAATATTATTATAATCTCTTTTCCAAAAAGTGTTGACTATACCCTTTCGGATGATCTTCAACGACACCATATTCTCGGTAGCCGTGCTTTTTATAAAATTCCGGTGCTTGGAAACTAAATGAATCTAGTAATATGAGTCTACATCCTTTTTCCTTCGCAATGTCTTCGATTTTATGTATCAGTTGACTTCCATAACCATCATGACGAACGGATTCATCAACCCATAAAAAATCGATATGAAGATGATAAAAATACATCGTTCCTGTTACGCCGCCAAAGATTTTCCCTTCCTCATCTTTCACTACAAGGCTTACTTGTTCCATCGGATGCTTTACTTCATCTGTTAAGATGGACATATTATATTGAATGACTTTATTTCTAATGTATTCTCCTTCATTACGAGTACCATTCTCTATGTGTTTCATATATATTTCTTCCTTTCAACTTAGTAAATTACATCTAATTTTTATTTCGCCTTTTTAAAATACTAATGAATACAAATCCACCATATGTAACAAAACACGAAAAACCAATTATCCCAGGTACAGAGACATAGCCTGTTCGTACATAACTTATAACTGCAAAACTAATAATTAACATTATTATAGATGGCCAAAATATTAGAGCCGTTTTTCTTCGTCTCTGTTTCGATGTACGTTCTTTCTCTTCAGAAACACGTGTACCAAAAAGCGATACAATACAAATAAGAATCGCTGCAAAGTAAATGGTATCTAATGATAAATTGTGATCATATAGTGCGATTCCAACTTCAAGAGCAATAATCGTTACAATTAAAATAATAATTGTTGAAGTCTTTAAGTTTCGTTTCAATCGCTCACTCCTAGCATGCTTTCACTATATGCTTTGTATATGTATTTCAAAGCTGTTGTAATTGTTTCATCAACCTCTATATTATGAACTCGCTCGGGTAAATCTTTTCCCCCAATTACATAAAGAAACGGGAATTCGTTAAACATTCCCATTATACCAATATTTATTATAGCTGTAGACAATCCACCTGTCATATGAGCTAAATGATAATACGGTATACTTTCATAATCCCCTTGTTGTCTTACCATTCCATTAATAATTGGTTCCCATACTGCTGGTTCTACTTTATAGTCTTGAAAAATATGTACTAAAAGCGAAAGAACTTGATTTAATTCTCCAACATTTTTCTCATCTCTAGCATTCTCTTGTATATAAATATTTGAAAAATACGTTTGGGCATTTATTTTCATAGCATCCCATCCACCGCAGTGCTTTACAACCGAGTGAGCAATATAACTGTCGTGACAAGCTATCATCACTTCTACTGCTTTACTAAGTGTTAAAGTACTTCTTCCTTGTAGATGCGGATATAACTGTGCACTATCTTCATGTGGATGAAATTTAATATGATGAAGTATATCATTCCAATTACGTTTATTTTCCTTCACCATTTGTGCTGCTACAAATCCAATTACTACTTTTGCTGCCGATGCTAATGGAATATATAATTCACTATTATATGAAGTAATTATACATTCGTTTTTTGTAGAATAAATAGCTACTCCTACATGACCAACTTGTATCTCTTTCATTTTTTGAATGACAGTTTCCATTTCCATTCCTCTTTTCACATCGTTATATCACCTTCTAATAATTCAATATGGAATATAAAAAACCTTTTTTGACAGGTTATATTTGTAATGACAATTAGAAAAAGGTAGCATGAATTACTCCTTGCTACCTAAAACATTCATTTTCACGAAAAACTTCTAATCTTCTATAGGATTTTCAGGCCCGTTAAGCTCCAATTGATAAAAGGCTAAATCTAGCCATCTATTAAACTTATAACCAGCTTTTTGTATTATTCCGGCATGAACAAATCCATAATTTTGATGCAAGGCTATACTTTTCTCGTTTTCCGCATCGATTCCAGCAATTAAGGTCATATATTCTCTTTCTTTTGCGGTTGCGATTAATTTTTCCATCAAAGAGGAGCCAATTCCATTTTTTCTATATTCCTTATCAACATACACAGAATGTTCAATTGAATATTTGTAAGCAGGCCACGCTCTAAATGAGCCGAATGTCGCAAATCCTACTACTTTATTATCTAGTTCGTATACGAAAATTGGATAGCCATCAGCCTTTTTTTGTTCATACCAATCTATTCTATTTTCAAGGGTTACAGGTTTATATGCATATACAGCTGTTGTATAAAGTATCGCATCGTTATAAATGTCTAAAATATATGCTACATCTCTTTTCGTTGCTTCCCTGATCATCGTTTTCTTCCTTTCCTAATGTTAATCTTCTTTCGCTATCTTTTTAATAATTTTATTTTACCGAAATTTCTGTTTCATTTCCACATACGAATACTTGCTTTTCTGAAACCATCAAATATATTAATCGCAGCGGACAACATATAAATGATAATTCCACCGCCAACTAACCACGTTTTAAATCCTTCTGGGGAAATAGTAAACACATTTGCCAAATACGTAATAAATCCTTTGTTAAATATATATGGATTTACTACAATTACAATGAATACTATCGTTCTGACTACTTGAAGAATACCATTTCCGATTGCCAATCTTTTCGTCCATTGTCCTTGTACTAACTTATAAAGAGATATAGCTACTTCAAAAACGATCATAACCAAAATAATCGGCCAATATTGAAGTAAAACATCTTGATTAAACGTTGGCGCGATAAACTTCAGTCCGTTTTCCGTACCATTATATACGCCTACAAGATGGTTTGCATAAAAGTATAGGGTAGCCCATATTGCTGTCCACATTAAACCTCCAAAAACTTCAAACTTTGAGATTGCCTTTTTCTTCGGGATATACGAGATATTTTTCAAATCATCTGGCGTCCATTTTTTTAAACTTGTTGTTAATGGGTGTGGATCCTTTTCTTTATCAGTTCTTTCTAAAACAGCAAAAACAAGTGTCAACCAGAAAAACACATGGAGGCCTACTTCAACAATTTCACCAATGCCTTTACCTATCAATTTTAAAATAACATCTAATACTGCTTGATCACCAGTATAGCCTATAAAATTTTCTGCAACCATTGCAATGAGTGCGATAACAGCTGCAATTGGTATAATCATTTTTAATAACGTCGTATATACATCAAAATAACGTGGTCCAATTAAATGCATCGGTCTATCCAAATACCCATTAGCCAATGAAACCGGACTTCCCAATTTTTCGAGAACGCTCTTCACATCATCCTCATTATAATCGTCTGGTAACATATCCTCTATTGTCGACCGTAGCTCAAGCGTAATATCTTCACGATTTTTATCAGGTAATCTCTTCGCCACTTCTTGGACGTACATATCAATCAAACTCATTCTCGTCCTCCTCCTTTAATAGGTTATAAAGTTCTTTCGAATCCTTTATCCACTCCTTTTTCAATTGTAAAAATATCTCTAGTCCATATTCACTTAAAACATAATACTTACGAGGTCTACTCTCCGTTTTATCCCAACTACTCGTAACTAGTTTCTGCTTTTCTAATCGACGAAGTAGTGGATATAAAGTACTTTGATCAATTGTAATCCCTGATTGCTCCAATAATTGGACAAGTGAATATCCATACTGCGGCGTTCTTAATTGGCTTAAAACCGCTAATGTCAATGTCCCTCTTCTTAACTCAGTAATTAATGAATTTAATAAAGTATCCATTCACCCACCTCATTTTTATTACTATATGTCATACAGTATGTGTTTTATACTATGTATCGTACAGTATTCGTGTGACAAAAACAATCATTATTTACCAAAAAATGGATAAAAAAAGCGCAAACTATACGATTTGTGCTTTTCTAGCTAACTTATATATTTATAACACGCTTAACTTTGTACCTCTGGTAATATAAACTCTCCTTTTTCTTTAGGAAATGGGATAACCCCTACAATCGACTCAACATTGATTACTCCATATACATGCGGGTATTCTTGACCATTTGAAGCAAGTTCATATTTTATTTCTGCTTTTACCAAGGATGGATTTATTGTAAGTAATAAAACCTCTTTTTCATGAAAGAAATGTTTTTCTGCAACCTTTAAAGCTTGTTCAAATAATGAACAATGAATAAACCCCTCTTTTATAAGTGACTCTTCATGAATTTCTCCAGTTGTTTTTGCGATTTCCCATTTTCTTTTTGTTATTACTTTTGTAATCATAGCTTTTCCCCTTTTTAATATATGTAATGATATAATAACACTAAAATTTCCAACAAATGATTAGTTGATTGGAGAATCTTAATGGATAAAAAATTAGAAGAGATCATTGTAAAATCATTTTTTAATAAGCGCCTTCAAAATAGAGTACTATTTGAGCTTTCTTCTTCAAAAAAACGTAAAGATGCGATCGGTCGACTTTGCCATAATTACAGAACTACGTTACGTGAAGAATATATGATTGAAATTCCTAAGCCTAATTCTTGTCCAATTGATATAGGAGATCTGTTAAAAAAACATAGGGCTGTTGATTCTTGTTACGCCAGATCATGGGACACAAAAATCGATGGAAAAACACTCCCTTTGCTGGACACATTAGAGGTTGCTGTTGGAATGGGAATGCCTTCTATTCTATACTCAATTACAAATCAAGTTGCGTATTTTGAAGCAGAACAAGAAACACTTCCATCACCAAGATTTATACTTAAACGCACATATTAATGCATATAACTCCATTGCACTTTTTTTACTTTATTATATTATTTAAATAACCGCTCAGGTCGTTAATTCATCTAGCTTTTAAATATAAAAAAGAGGATTTTCATACCCTACTAGAAAATCCTCTTTTTACATTTATTTTAATCCTTTAATTAAAGACGACGCTTCACCGCTATGGAAAATCCATAAATCATGCAGTGATCTCGTACATGCGACATACAGTAACTTCGCATCATGCTTTGTATTTTTATAATGTTCTTCATCAACATCCATTAGAATTACAGCGTCAAATTCTAAACCTTTCGCTAAATATACAGGTACTACTGAAATACCACCTTCATATTTACTTTGATTTGCTTCAATGACATTTACCGTCAATCCTGCATTCGTTAATTTCTCATACATATCGTGGCATTCATCATCTGTTCTACCTATTACCGCAATTGTTTTCACATCTTCATTTTGCAAATGCTTTATTGTCTTCAAAACTTCAGTGAATTGATCTTCTGCATGGATTACTTTTACGTCTTCACCGCTACGGAAAACTGGTGTTGCGAGCCCCACTGGTATTTCTGCATTTTTAATAATTTCATTTGCGAATTCAATAATTTCTTTTGTAGAACGATAACTTCTAGTCAATTCAAAATAACCTGTTTCTTGGAATACTTCCTTAAATGCGTTCCAATCTTCAATTCCTTGGTAATCATAAATCGCTTGCGATAAATCACCTAATATAGTGAAAGAATTACCTAGTGTAATTTCTTTTAATACATACACTTGAAATGGCGAAAAATCTTGCGCTTCATCAATAACGACATGATGAAACTTCTGACCGATTTCAATACCTGTTATGCGATGATGGATGTAAATTAAGGCAGGTAAATCTTCTACATACACTTCTTTTTTACGACAACTCTTTTCTGTTTCTTTAACAAGTTCTTCAGGTAAAACTTCGAGTATTTCTTTACTTTTCAATATTGAACTATACAGTGAAAGAGCACTCATTTTTGGCCAAAACTTCATATATGTGTTCAATCTCTTAGTCGCTTCTTTTTTGAGCAATTTTTTCTCGTTCGTTTCCCCAAACTTTTTAAGTTTAATTTCAATCCAGCGCTTCATGCGGCCTACTAAACGTTCTCTTCTTTTCTTTAGTGGATAATGTTTATATTCAACTTGCATCCATTTTTTAATGTCTTCCACTGGAATAATCGCTTTATCCCACGCCTCAAAATCGTTTGTCGGAACTAAGTCATTTTCAAATTGAATCATTCTCTCTTCAATAAACGCCTTAAATTCCAGTGTACCCTTTAATTTACCGAGCATTACCTTACTTTCATCACGATTAATTGAAAATGCTTCTTTCAATTTCTCTTCTGTTTGCTTTAGTTTTACTGAATCATCTAACGTACGCAATGCCCAATCTGGAAACGTTGTTTGACTAATATTCCCTACCCCTAATTCAGGCAGTACACTCGAAATATAATCTAAAAACAAGCTGTTCGGAGCAAATACAATCATTCTTTCTGCCTCTAACTGTTCACGGTATTCATAAATTAAAAAAGCAAGGCGATGTAAAGCGATTGTTGTCTTTCCACTCCCTGCAACCCCTTGAATAAGTAATGGTAAATTTCTTTCCGCTCGAATAATATCATTTTGTTCCGATTGAATCGTTGAAACAATATCCTTTAGTTTATTATCTTTATTCTCACCTAATCGATATAGAAGAAAATCATCGGCATGCGATACATCTTCATTTCCTTTCACATATGTATCAACAACACGTTCAAGTTCTCTTTTACGAATGGAAATATTTCGTTTTAAATACACATCACCTTCAACTAACCCATCTGGTGATTGATAAAACGCTAGTTCTTCTCCACCGGTAAATGAATAAAACATACTTGCGACAGGCGCTCGCCAATCGATAACAATTGGTTTCATCGTGTCCTTATCTGAAACACCTACTTTACCGATATAAATCGGCATAACTTGTTCTTTTCCATCCTCTTGAAAGTCTAGTCTTCCAAAATACGGCTCTTCCACACCGATACGTAAGTTCTGTCTATTTGACTCCCTCATGCTTTCAAGAATTTGCTCTTTAAAATCTTCTCCATAATAAACCGGGATTTTTTCAAGCTGTTCTAATTGATCATCCATCGTATGTAAAGTATCCCTCATTTTTTGTAACTCATCTTCAAATATGTTGCTCATTTCGACGATTCCCTCCTGTCCGTTCTAATTTTTCAGTCGAAATACAATTGTATTAAAAATCCATTCGCAAAGTCAATAGTTCTAGTGAGAATTTTCTAAAATATAAAAGAGTTGCGATTAATCCCTACTCTGCTTTGCTTTAATTCGATATAACATATTTAAAACATTCTTTATTAATTTGAAAAGTTCAATTAAAAGAAACAATAAAAAGCAGATAATGAATTATTTCATTATCTGCTTTCCGATTTTATATAGTTACTTTTATTATACTTTTTGATATAAAAGCCAATCCCCAGAATCAATCACTTTCTTTAACATCTTTTTATCCTGAGCAATATACACATACGCATGTATTTCCATATCAGTAACATACACTGTTTGCGTTATTCGGTCATATAAATCAGTCTCTGCATTACCTGTATATTCTTCTAGTTCATCTAACTTATGCAAAACATCATCATTTACTTCATAAACTTCCCCATATACCCTTACTTCATTAGAACAAATCATGGCCGGATATCCTTCGTTTGTATCAAATAATTCCCCATACGTCCATGCTCCGTCTGCGATGCATGTTGCACCTTGCATATAATGAGCATTCGTTTGCCCTCTTCTTAACGTGCCATAAACGAAAACATGATACATAAATCCCTATCCCCTTTATATGTCTCTACTTTCTTATTTGTAAATAAGCACGGATCATAAAGTAACTCACTTCATTTGGAAGCTGTTCTTTAATAGATTTCAAACCACCTTCTGCATTTTGTACAGCAGTTTCTATAAGAGATTCATACTCTTTTGGTACAAAACTTTGCCAATCTACTTCCATCCCATCCTCAAAAGAGCGAATTAAATGGTTTTCAATTGTTTGTCTTGATAGATCACGTTCTTTTGCAATCTCATTTAGGTCAATTCCTTGTTTATACATTTCATACGTTTCCAAATGAGAATTCGCTGAAGCTTTTCCTGATTTTTTACGCTCAGAAACAACTTCTGTCTTAATTGTTTCTGCATAGTTTGGATTTTCATCAATAAAATGCTGAACTGCTTGTAAGAAGTGCGAGCCATACTTCACAAGTTTGTGTTCTCCAATACCTTTTACTGTTAACAGTTCGGAATCATTTCGCGGCATTTTTGCACACATATCTTTTAATGTTTGGTCAGAGAAAATAACGAACGGAGGTACACCTTCTCCTTGTGCGATTTCTTTACGTACTTCACGCAACACTTCAAATAAAGGATGATCTTGGACGATTTGTCTCGTCTCTACTCGTTCTTTTCGTAGAACATTCTCATTACCAAGTAATACTTCTTTCCCTTTTCCCGTTACTTTTAATGTCGGATACGTACCATGTTCAACTGCAATTAACTCATCTGAAATTAAAAACTCTATAAAGTCACTCACTTCTTTTACACTACGGTTTGATAAAAGGCCATACGTTGGTAAAGTATGAAAATTAAATTCAATAACTTTCTTATTTTTCGATCCAGTTAATACTTGTGCAATCATTTGTTTTCCAAATCGTTGGTTCGTTCTAATCATACAGGATAAAACCATTTGTGATTCTCTCGTCACATCGATGCTCTCACGGTCGTCCGTACAATTACCGCAGCGTCCACAATCTTCTTTCGGTTCTTCTCCAAAGTATTGCAAAATGAATGATTGTAAACATTGTTCTGTATGACAGTAATCAGTCATATTTTGCAATTTTTCAAGTTCATTCGAAAAACGTGATTCTCCTGTTGATTGATCAATTAAAAAGCGTTGTACTTGCACATCTTGAGAAGAATATAACAAAATACATTCACTATCTAATCCGTCACGACCAGCACGTCCTGCTTCTTGATAGTAACTTTCCATATTTTTTGGCAGCTGATAATGAATAACGTAACGAATATTCGATTTATCAATACCCATTCCGAATGCAGATGTCGCTATCATTACGCTTACTTCATCTCGTAAAAAGAGTTCTTGTTGCTCATTTCGATCATGATCACTCATACCAGCGTGATATTTTGATACCGAAACTCCCGCTTTCATTAAATCTTCATACAACTGATCAACTACTTTTCTAGTAGCTGCATATATAATCCCTGATTCCTTTTGATTTTGACGAATATAATCCGCTAAATAAGCATTACGATCCTGTCCTTTAATGACAGAAAATGATAAGTTCTCACGCTCAAAAGTTGTCATAATTGTATTGTCTTGATTAATTTCAAGCGTTTTGCAAATATCATCACGTACTTGCGGAGTTGCTGTCGCTGTTAACGCTAATACGAGCGGTTTTTCTGGGAGATAATCTAGTATACGATGTATATGTAAATAACTTGGACGGAAATCATGTCCCCACTGCGAAATACAGTGCGCCTCATCAATCGCAATCATCGGGATTTTCATATCGATAAGTTGATCAACAAACTCCATTGAATCAAGACGCTCAGGAGCGACATAAAGTAACTTATAATGCCCTTGTTTCGCTAATTGAATTCTATGATTAGCTTCTGTCATCGAAATAGAACTATTAATATACGTAGCGGATATACCGTTTTGTATTAGTGTATCTACTTGGTCTTTCATAAGTGAAATCAAAGGTGATATTACTAACGTCGTTCCTTCGAATACTAATGCGGGAATTTGATAACAAATTGACTTACCTCCGCCCGTAGGCATAATGCAAACTGTATCTTTCCCCTCTAATACATTTTTAATTGTTTCATCTTGCCCTCTTCGGAATGACGAATAACCGAAATAAGACGCTAAAAGTTCTTGTGCTTTTGTAAACAAAAAAGATTCACCTGCTTTTCTTTATCTTTCATCTACTTCTATTATATCATCACTTATGCGACTTGAAAGCGATGAATAAATGCTTATTGTTTTTTCATTATTCTATATTTCTCCTCGTATTTAATATTAATTAGCATCGGTGTTTTGTATGTTTCACAACATTTAAAACATACATCCATTACACATGAAGAAAGCATTTCAATTTAAATATTCATTTTATTGCCCTTTCTTGAATACTACTAATCGTATACATATAAATGCAGGAGGTTATTATATGCGCAAAAAATAGATCATCCACAGAAGTTTTCTCAATATGAAACGTATAGACTTACTACAATTCAGTTGCTACCATATATAATAATCTGTTGGATAAACCCCTTAAGTTGACCTGCTCATAATAGCAGGTCTTTTTCATGATTACATATTTCTGTGCACTTCAATTTCACTTCCAAGTCTTTTCTCCATTTTATAACCAGATTTAAATCCCAACAATTCATGATAATCATAAAAAGTAAAATATAAATTGTTCACATGTAATTATGCAATTCTTTTTTCTCAATACACAAAACGCATTTTACTTGTTACTATAAAAGTACTCCAGATGAGTTTTTGCTCATCTACATTATCTAGTTAATGGGGCCTGCCGCGGGAAGCAGGTCCCTTTGACTTTATTAAAGTTCCATTTTCATTTGGACACATTTACCAGGTTTTTTTAAAAGAATTTTATGATAATATTACGTAGTCGAGTCCGACATCTCGGCAATACCCTTTAGAGGCTCTGCAACTTCCCTTGCAGAGCCTCTTTTACTTTATATTCAATTTATTTATATATATCACAATATCATTCATTGAATTTCTCCATTTCAAATTACCTGAAAATTATCTAGGACACGTAACTAAAAATAAATCTTTATCATACTTTGAGTTATACATGTTCAAAGGAGTGTTACTTTTTATGTATTCTTATTGGCAATCGTATTACTCCCCCTATCATAACCTTTATGTAAACTATGATTTATCCGTACGTAACTACCGAATAAGTAAAAACGAGAATTTTTTAAAAGGATATATGCGTTCTTTATGGGAACAACACGTCGCTTGGACGAGATTGGCTATTATAAGTATTGTCTTTAATTTACCCGATGTTAACGCTACTGTTGGACGGCTTCTACAAAACGCAACACATATGGGACTATCACTTGAGCCCTTCTATGGCGAGGATGCAGTAAAGAAATATAGTGCATTAATTAAAGATCATTTAGTAATTGCAGCCGATCTTGTGAAAGCCGCAAAAGCTGGTGATCAAAATGCAGCTGCCGCTATAGAGAAGAAATGGTACGCTAATGGTGATGAAATTATTGAATTTCTTCACAGTATCAATCCATATATAGATAAAGAGGAATTTAGAAAAATGTTTTATGAACATTTAGCACTAACGAAAGCAGAAGCGCTTACCTTCCTAAATAAAGATTATGAAGCAGGAGTAAAACTTTACGATAAAATTGAAAAAGAAGCATTAGAAATGGCTGACATGATAACAAACGCAATCGTAAAACAATTCCCGCAAGTATTTCAATAAACTGAGACGTTAACCAGTGATGGGTTTGTACATCCCCACCGATTACTAACCCAGACCAATCAGGGTTTCACGAGCATTTTATCTCCCGCCTAACTTCTCTACTTAAGCTGAATTTCAAGGTGTGATTCTTACTTCTCGTCAATGCGGGATAAAAATAAGCATAAGCCGATTTCAAAAAAAAATCGGCTTATTTAGCTTTCTCTCAATGTTATTTCGCCTCTCCTCTTTACATTTAACGTATATCGATATATTTTATTTATATCCGTTTTTTATAGGAGGAAATAGTTTGATTAACGCCATTGGTCTCGTATTTATACTCACAAATAAACACGAGAAAAAGAAGAAAGTGTATTTGAATGAAAAATTTGCATTAATAGACATTATTGATTCTAAAGAGGTAATTGATGATGAAGGTAACTCATTAGTAGAACTCACTTGTAAATACAGTATATATTTAGATGAAAAATACTACTGTAAATCTCTCGATGATTATACTGGACAAGTATTCCCCTTTTTAAGCGCTAAAATAGGAAAAGGACTTCTTAGAAATTTAAATTATTACTTTTCTTACGTTGATGCCTATGATAAAAAACCACCTGTTAAAGAAATAAGACCGCTTATGAAACAAGTAACGAACAGATAACAATAATCATTCAAAAAGAAAACATCTAACTTCTGATGTTTTCTTTTTTGAATCAACAACTTGTTGCCTTCTATCCTCTTCTAAATGTATGTATCCAGGCATATTTTAAATTAAAAACATTGGAGGATTAGACTGAATGAAATACTCAGAAACAATTGTTAGTAAAAGACTTCGAACACTAAAAATGTCTAGTATGTTTATCATGCTAGTTTTAATCGCCTGGCTTGGATATACAAAATTACTTTATGAAAATGGATTTCTTCAAGAAAAAAAGAATTCAGTAGAAGTAATGAATACTAGCATTACAGGAGAAATTGAACAGATTTTCCATGTGAATTTACAAGGTTATCGTAAAACAAACATTGATGCCGTTATAGCTGAAAGTAAAACCGACCCGAGCGAACTATCCTTACTTGAGCTCGTTAATACATCTTGTTCACGAGATTGCATAAGTGAACCAATAACATACGTAAACGCAAACAATGGCTATATTTTTTATAAAGAATCTGGCGGAACTAATGTAGCTATAAAAATTAAAAAGCGAGATACATGGGAAATTGAAAAAAAATTAGTTCAAGATGGAATATAAACTCATAAAATAAAAGAGTACGTAAAGTACTCTTTTATTATTAATACCCTTCCTGTTTACAATGGCATTTCGGTTTCTCTTTACAATGACATTTTTCGCAATCACACTTCGGCTTTTCCTTGCAACGACACTCGTCACAATCACATTTCGGTTTCTCTTTGCAGCAACATTCGTCACAGTCCCTGTGTTTACATCTACATCTTCCAAACATTAAATCATCCCAAAATGAACGTCCACAATGACAATGATTCCCCATGACTATGCTTCCTCCTCAATAGAATTCATCATATTCTATGTTTAAAAGTAGAAAAAGGCTTGTTTACTAGTCTATTTTCTACTTTTAAACAATAGTTTTTTAAGTATTACACTTTCTTAAAAATTTTCTATTAAATATTCGTAGGAAATATTGCAAATAAAAAAGCCCAATGCTTGGGCTTTACATTCATGTATATTTTCTTACTTCTCGTTCATAATAATAGGTAACTACTACGTTAACTAAATATGAAACACCACTACTATAGTTCCTTTACCTCCGCCACAGCTCCTTTCAACCTCTGCAGCATATACCCAATCCCTTTACATCCTTCTAACGGATATGTAATGATTTCTTCTGGATATAACTTTGTGACTACTTTTTTATGCTTCTTTCCCGCAAGCAAAACAATTTCGTCAAACTGTATTAAACCTTTATCAATCATCTGTTTTTGTAGTTGCTCTATACTAATAACTTCATCACTCTTCGAATCAAATGCAAGATCATAGTTTTCTTGTACAATATCATTCGGCTTTAAAAATCCATGCTTTGCTGATAAAATAACCCAATCATCAAAAAACTCAGTTGCGTACGCCTGACATGCTTTCCCGAAAGGACTAATATATACATTCTTCGCCTCAGTAGGTCCATAATCTACATACTTATCCCAGATTTTCTTCTTTCCACATGGGATTATACATAATCTTTTCATCTATATTTCTTACCTCTTTTCTTCCTTATGTTAAATCAATTATTTCATACATTTCCCTCGCAAAATACTATATAATAATTCCAAACGTCACAATTGAATATTTTACCATATTTATATCGATTTCCACTCATATTTCACTTCTTTTCAGAAGCATAGTCCAATTTTTTTCGTTCTACATCTACGTAGTACACTGCACTCTTTACAAATATAATACTACTTCATAAACATTTTGTGAGCTTAATCTTTAAAACAAATAATAAAAAAATGTAATATACGAATATATTTATTTTATTGTTTTTTTAAAGGAGGTGAACAATAATGAAAAATATTATCCCTGCACTATTCGTCTATTTTATCGTTTGTGTTATTGTTATGATTGTTCCAGCATCTGAAGGCTATAATTCTATTAGTTGGAAGTTGTTTGTTGGGCAAGCGTACGCAATACCCATTTTCCTCATTACTGCTGTTATTACATTTTATATAAACAGGAAAAAGTCTTACGAATAAAGTGAAACTTTAATCCGTGAGGGTTTTCTTCATCCCCCACGGATTATTGGCCTTCACCAATCGGGCTCTTACGGACAGTTGATCCCTCACCTAACTTCTTTACTTTCGCTGAACTTTGAGGTAATGCTCTTACTGTCCGTTAATGCGGAATAAACAGTTATAAGGATAGCTAATGCTGTCCTTATTTTCATACCAGTATCCTATGTAACAAATAAAAAAGACAAGTAGCCATCCGACTACTTGTCCTTTTTGTTAATCAGTACTGAATAGTATTAAGCTTGGAATGCTTCAGTTAATACTGGTACGATTTGTTTTTTACGAGATACAACACCTTTTAATGTAGCTGTATTGTTTTCTAGAGATACGTTGTATGCTTTCTCAACAACGTTTGCTGCTTTACCGATCGCAAGACCGACAGAATCGTTAGTTAAGATATCAGTTACAACGAATAAGAATAGGTCTAAACCTTTTTCTTCTACTACTGCAGAGATAACTTTTTCAAGTTCCGCTTGGTGTACAAGAACGTCGTTAGTATCAACAGCGTTTACTTGTGCAATTTCAACTTTCGCGTTAGCCATTTGGAATTCTTTAGCATCAAGAGAGATTAATTGCTCCATTGTTTTTCCGCTTAAGTCAGCACCAGCTTTTAACATTTCTAAGCCATAGCTATCTGCATCTACACCAGCGATTTCCGCTAATTCACGAGCTGCTGCTACGTCTTGTTCTGTGCAAGTTGGAGATTTGAATAATAAAGAATCTGAAATGATTGCAGATAACATTAAACCTGCAACTTCTTTACGAATTATAACGCCATTTTCTTTGTACATTTTGTTTAAGATTGTAGCTGTACATCCAACTGGCTCACAACGGTAGTAAATAGGATCGCTTGTTTCAAAGTTAGCAATACGGTGATGATCGATTACTTCTAACACACGAACAGATTCGATATCGTTAGCACTTTGTTGACGCTCGTTATGGTCAACTAAAATAACGTTGTCCACTTCGCTTGCAACTGTCTCAACAAAACGCGGTCCTTCTACTTTAAAATAGTCTAACGCAAATTGAGTTTCACCGCTGATTTCGCCTAAACGTACAGGCTCAGCATTCATTCCTAATTCTTTTTTCAATTCTGCATAAGCAATTGCAGAACAAATTGCATCTGTATCTGGGTTTTTATGCCCGAAAACTAGTACTTTTTCCATGTTTTCCACCTCTTCATGAAAAGGATATCTTAAAGAAGCAAATATGACAATATTTAAAGCCGAATTTTTTATAAATAATTGTACTTTCCTCTATATTTTTCATAAAAAAGATCATCTAAAATGAATTAGATGATCAAAATGTATATTTAATTTAAAATAGTGTAGGAACTTGCACTGCATTGTTAAACGCAAAATTGGAATTTAAACCATTATTCACAAGGTTCACATCAATAACTTGATAAAATGCATTTCCAGTGTCCGCAATCTCCCAAACAGCTAAAATAAGATGGTAGCCACTACGATCAGTTGGTACATTTGCTTCATGCGTTACTGTTGTCCCCGGTCTAACTCCGCCATCATTTTTCACATAGAACGGCACTACATCTAAACTAGACCTTGTTAAAGGCATATTTGGATTCCAATCCTTCTTTGTAATGTAGTATTTCCATTCTTTCGTACTATGAGGAGCCGTTAGTTTCCACTTGAATGTATTCGTCCCGCCGTTTAACGTAACTTTCTTCCACCTATCCACTGATTGAGCGTCTAAAACAGGAAAATGACCAGCACCTGCAATTTGTCCATCAGAAGGTCCTAATTGCGGAAAGCCGCCTATTCCTTCTACACTTTGTGGTTCATATTGAACTGGACCGCAATTTACATTTACCCCTTGCTTACATAAATAAGATCGGCTCGCTGGTGATTCTACATACCCATGAGCTGAAGCCTTTTCTGAAAATCCAAATGTTAATAATCCCGTAAGTAATATCCCACCACTTAACATAACCTTTTTCATCTTTTGTAAACTTGTCTTTTTCATTCTTTCATCCCCTTCCCAAAAATGAAACGAAAATAACTATAGTTGCCTAGTCATCTTCTCTACATCCATTATAAGTGGAAGAGCATTACTAAAAGAACCCTCTAAAAACTTTCTCAAATACGTTTAGCTACAAAAATATCAATTCTTCACGTATATTAATTACCAGTTATCACATCTATTATTTATTTTGTCGTTTTATTGTTAACTACTTACAATTACATATCACAGTGTAGCGCTTAAAAAAGTTTGATTACATTAACTCTATAAACCTAGATAAAATAATAAATAGAAAAAGTGGGTTTTGAAAAAGATTGATTATTACTTGATCCTTGTGCCATTAAAGCGTGCAATTACGAATTTGGCAAAGGTAGTCTAGTTATCAAATAGCCCTCTCCCTCTCAGATTTGCGGAAACTGGCTCCTTTCCTATCTCACGTGCCCATATAGATAACTGGCCGATATGATGGATTTCGTGGACAATGACATGGCGTATTAACTCTCCGTGTGTACATTCAATGACTCGGCGCCTAATTGGTGCGTCTCTTGAGTTAATCGGCTCTTCCTTGAAGTCAGCTTTTGAAAGTTTCCGAGAATCCATTTCATTTGTCCAAGAAGTCACAAACGGCTTCACTTTCTCGCGGTATTGAGCTGAAAGATTTTTCACTTTTTGTAAGCTGGCATACTCTTCAAACACTGGTTCCTCAGGGACTGATTCGCCGCGCAACCCTAAGATCCACATATATTCCACATCTACAATGTGAAATAGGGTATGTAGTATACTGCCGAACCCACCGACCCGTTTCTTTACTAGTTCTTCAGCCGACATGTCTTCGCACCATGTAAACCAATCATCACGAACTTGCCAGTTATATTGAAACAGTTTCAACATCACAGCAACCTCCATCTTTTAGATTAACATTTACTATTCACCAAATGGCTTCAAAATCCCTATTTTAATACTACCTCTTAAAAACCTGTTAAACTCTTATATAAACTGGACTTCAAATTGAACGTTCAATTTGAAGTTAAAGAATGAAAAGAAAAAACTAAATCATTTTATAATAAATAACCGTTGCATCTAACTCACCATCCGGAGAAATTGCATACCCCGGTATTTTACCGGATTCTTGAAAGCCTAATGACTTGTACAATCTATTGGAAGGGTCTCCTTCTCTAGTATCTAATACTAAAAGAGATCTGTTTTCTAGTTTCGCTCTTTCCTCTGCTTTTTGCATAAGTGAACGTCCAATACCGTTACGTCTAAAATTCGGATGAGTCATTAACTTGCAAATCTCAGCTCTATGGGTCCCGTTAGGCTTTGTAACTAAATGTAATTGAACACTTCCTGCCACTTCATTGTTTATTTTAGCAACATACAATATTACTTCTGGTGCTAATACCGTTTGCCAATAATTTGTTGCTTCTTTTTGTTCCAGTGGAGGTAAAAAACCAATTGATGCCCCATCATCTACAACCGTTGTCAAAAGTTTAGAAAGATCTTCAATCTCATTTTCTAGTTGCTTCATTTCTTCAATTACTAAATTTCGCATTACTTTTCCCCCTTTTGTTTTCATTTTAACAATTTTTATAGCAGGAATAATTAAATATTAAGATGAAATTAATTAAGATACGATTTTTTAGAGAAAGGATCACTATATGAAATATATATTAGACAGGAAATACGCAAGAAAATTACTGGATTGGGCATATGAACAAAACCCAGGTCCTTGGTTCGAACATTCAATTCATGTTGCCAATGCAACTGAAAAAATAATTGTAGAACTTATAAAAAACGGGTATGACTTAGATGTTGATATAGCATACAATGCCGCTCTCCTGCATGATATAGGAAGATATAAAGGTTTTACTAAATCTGTTATTCATTCCTATGATGGTTACATGTATATGAATGATTTAGGGTATACAGGAAACGCCGTTATATGTGTGACGCATTCATTTCCTTGCAAAAATGAGCATATAGATATCGCAGCAGAGTGGATCCTTGTTCCCGATTATATGAAAAGCCGGTTAATTGAAATATTGAATGAACATTGTGACTATGACTTATACAATAAAGTAATTACTCTTTGCGACGCTCTTGCTGATGCAGATGGTTTTACTACGCTTGAAAGAAGATTGGTTTCTGTTGGTTTACGTCATGGCACAACCTCTCATACTTCTTTACATTGGAAAGGATTCTATACAATTAAGAATGAATTAGAATCTTTAATTGGGAAGAGCATATACACCCTTCTCCCTGATGTAGAGAAATCAATTTATAAGAATACAGAATATTAAAACAATCATAACTTAAAAACGATACAATTTGTAAGTATGCTTCTAAAAAACTCATTTAAAAGTGGAGGGATTACTTATTAGTAAAATAGGATTTGACTTAATAAATCATGAAGGTAACTTAAATATTGGATATGAAGATATAGTTGATATCTCTAGGAAATGTAAATTTTCTAACTGTTCACATACAAATGAACCACAATGCGCGGTTAAAAAAGCCATGTCTGATGGAATTCTTTCTGAAGAAATATTTAAAAATTATTATAGACATTTAAACGAGGCACAATATGTTTCTAAGCAAAGAAATAAAACAAAAGCTATCGACTATATGAAGCAATTGAAACTTTTTCAAAAAAATTAGGATAAACTAGAAAACCCTCCTTAAAATAATATTTTAAGGAGGGTTTTCTAGTTTAATGACTTTGATTTTTTAATTCCACCATACACTCTTGTACTAAAGTTACTGCTTGACTCATTGCAGCTCCGCCAGCAAACGCGGTCGAAACACCACAAGCTTCTAAAATTTCTTTATCAGAACATCCTTGGTCAATACATCCCTTTGTATGATAAATCGTACAATATTCGTCTTGTGTTGCTAAACTAATCCCTAATGCAATAAGCTGTTTTTCTCTTTTAGTTAATGCACCCTCCTGAAAACACGCTTGTGTAAAAGCGTTATAGGTTTCTGCAATTTCAGGAATTTGTTGTGTGAAATTCCCAATACCTTCTTTGTAATGAAGTAATACATCATTTATAGAGCCAAATTGTTGATTTTCCATCGTATATCCTCCATTCATTTTATTTACACTTACTTTAGTATGAGATAAAATGAATGATATATACAAATACTCACTTTAAAAATAGAAAGAATTTTCAGTTTATTAAACTTTTAAATTTACACGTTTACAGTTTCAGCCCATCATCCACCGACATTTTTTCTTTAGAACTTTTCCTTTCTCCCTCTTTACTTCGCTCTTCCCAAATCGTTAAACCTTCCATTCCTACTTTTTTAGGATCAAATACTGGATCTTTCCCTTCTTTTTTCTGCGCCTCATAATCTTTTAACACTTTTAATGCGGTTTTGCTTAATAATAGGATTGCAATAAGGTTTAACCATGCCATACTACCGATTCCTAAATCTCCAAGATTCCATAAAAGTGAAGCTGATTCTACGCTACCGATGTATACCATAATTAAAAATCCAATTTTTAAAACTGGTTTTAACCATCCATATTTCAATCCACGATCTAAATAAGTGAGAGTCGTTTCTGCGATATAGTAATAAGCAAGCAAAGTTGTAAATGCGAAGAAGAAGATTGCGATTGAAATAAATATTGGACCAAATCCAGTCATAACAGTTTCAACTGCTTGTTGTGTATAAATAGGACCTGCTTCTACCTTGCCTATATTTTGTACAATTGCACTTTTCCCTTCAGGTATAACATTGTACATACCTGTTATTAATATCATAAGCGCTGTCGCTGTACAAACTACAATCGTATCGATATATACAGAAAACGCTTGAACTAACCCTTGTTTTGCAGGATGCGATACTTCTGCAGCAGCCGAACTATATGTTGCCTCTCCAACACCTGCAACGTTTGAAAACACCGCTCGCTTTACACCCCATGCAATTGCTGCACCAACGATCCCGCCAAACATTTCATTTACACCAAATGCACTTGAGAAAATTAAAGCAAACATACTTGGAATTTCTGTTACATTTGCAATTAAAATGATGCATGTAACAATTACATAGCCAATTGCCATAAAAGGTACTAACATTTGTGACACACCAGCAATTCTTTTTACTCCCCCAAAAATAATCGCTGCTAGTAACACAACTAAAAATATACCTGTTACATATTTACTAATACCGTTAGAGTTTTCAAATCCAACAGCGATACTACTCGATTGAATACCTGGTAATAAAACGCCGTATGAAAGTGTTACAACTACCGCTACAATGACTGCAAACCATTTCATTTTTAAACCTTTCTCAATGAAATATGGTGTACCACCACGATATTCATTTCCTACTTTACTTTTATATACTTGAGATAATGTTGATTCAACAAATGCGCTAGCGGCTCCTAAAAGTGCCATCACCCACATCCAAAATACAGCGCCCGGTCCCCCAAAAGCTATTGCTGTTGCTACCCCTGCGATATTACCTATTCCAACCCTTCCTGATAGAGCCAAACAAAATGCTTGGAAGGATGATATTCCAGTCTCTGAACTTTTCCCTTCAAAAAGTAGCTTAATCATCTCTTTAAAATAACGAATCTGTAAAAAACGAGTCGCAATGGTAAAATACACTCCTGCTCCTAATGCGAAAACAACTAAACCTATACTCCATACTTGCCCCACTAACCACTCTACTAACTTTTCCATCCAAATCCCCCTTATCATTCTTTTGAAAAAGTAATTTTCATATAAGAAAACGGACAACCTTTATCCCACATTCCAGTTGTCCGCTTCTCATACTATTTCATCATTCTTTTATCTCACTATTCATCGTCTGCAAGACTCTCACAAACTAGTTTTTCACTTAATATTTACCCAAACGCTCTTCACTTCTGTATAATTATCAAGCGCATAGGAACCTAGTTCGCGCCCAATACCAGATTGCTTATATCCACCAAATGGTGCAGCTGCATTTTCTAAGTTATAATCATTAATCCATACTGTTCCTGCCTTTAATTTATTGGCAACTTGATGTCCTGTTTTAATATTTTGTGTCCATACGCCTGCTGCAAGTCCATATGAAGAGTGATTTGCCCTTTCGATTACCTCTTCTGTTGAATCGAATGGAAGTACAACGACAACCGGTCCAAAGATTTCTTCCTTAACAATTGTCATATCATCAGTAACATTTGTGAATACGGTTGGCTGAACAAAATAGCCTTTTTCAAATGCACGTTCACCACCAGCTGCAACAGTAGCACCTTCCTTCTTTCCTTGTTCAATATAATGCAGCACACGCTCTTGTTGTTTTTTAGATACGAGTGGCCCCATTTCTGTATCAGTTTCCATCCCAGCTCCAAGTTTAATATTATTTGCCCTTTTTACTAACTCTTCTACTACCGTTTCATAATGCTTCCGATGAACGAATACGCGGGATCCCGCACTACAATTTTGGCCATGATTATACATAATCCCTTGGAATGCACCATTAATCGCTTCTTCTAAATCAGCATCTTCTAAAATGATATTTGGTGACTTACCACCAAGCTCTAACGTTACATGTTTAATTGTTTCTGCAGATTGACGCATAATATATTTTCCCGTAACAGTGGATCCTGTAAAAGCAACTTTATTAATATCATGATGATTCACTATCGCAGCTCCTGCTTCAGGGCCAAAACCTGGTACAAAGTTTACAACACCGTTTGGAAAACCAGCTTCTTTAAAAAGTTTTGCTGTATATAGCAACGATAAAGGTGTTTGTTCTGCAGGTTTTAATACAATCGTACAACCAGTTGCAAGTGCAGCTCCCATTTTCCAAGAAGACATAACGAGCGGAAAATTCCACGGAATAATTTGACCTACAACACCAACTGGTTCATGGCGTGTGTAATTTAAGTAATCTTTTGAAATCGGAATTGTTTGTCCGATAATTTTTGTAGCCCAACCTGCATAATAACGGTAGTTTTCAACCGTCGCTGCAATATCATCTTCAAGTGCTACTTGATATGGTTTTCCATTATCTAATGCTTCTAGCTGTGCTAATTCTTCTTTATGTTCTTCAATTAAATCCGCTAGTTTATATATAAGATGTGCTCTTTCAGCAGTAGTCATTTCTGTCCAAGGGCCTGATTCAAAGGCCAATCTCGCAGCTTTTACTGCGACATCAATATCTTCTTCTTGTGCTTCACATACGACAGCTAGAACATCCTCTGTTGCTGGATTATATGTTTCAAACGTCTTCCCGCTAATAGAAGGAACAAATTCACCATTAATAAACATTCTAATCTCTTCATTTAAAAACGCTTTTACTTTTGGTTTTAGCTCAATGTTTGTCGTTAACATATATACACGCCTCCCTATTTAAACAGCTGCATGAGCTGCGATTTCGGATAATATCGTTTGAAGCTTTTGATCTTCTACTTCAGTTAATCCTAATCTCGGATAACGAGAAGGTCCTCCAACTTGCCCGTGTAATTCCATTGACCGTTTAACAATTTGTACATATTTCCCTGATCCTTCAAGAAATTCACAAAGAGGTAAAATCGCATCGTTTATCTCCCATGCTTTTTCTAATTCACCATTTTGAAAATGCTCATACATTTTCGTAACGAGTCCTGGTACGATATTTCCTGCAACTGAAACCCATCCCGAGGCACCAACTAGATAAGACTCCATAACTAAATCTTCAGATCCGCAGAAAACTTGAAAAGCACCTTCGCCTTGTCTTACTAAATCTCTTGCTTTACGAATATCTCCACTAGACTCTTTAATATGTGTAACATTTTCACACTCTTTTCCAATTCGAAGCATTAACTCTGTACTCATATCAACACCAGAAGTAAATGGATTATTGTATAACATAATTGGTATATTTACAGCGTTTGAGATTTCTTTAAAATGAAAATAAATTTCCTCTTCCTTCGGTTTACAATAGTAAGAGTTTATAATTAATGCGCAATCCGCTCCGTGTGCTTCTGCATGTTTCGTATATTCAATCGTTTCTTTCGTCGTTTCTGCTGCAGTTCCAACAATGACTGGAATACGGCCATCGACTTCTTTTAATACTGTTTCTACCATGTTAAATCGTTCTTCTTTTGATAAACTAACAAACTCCCCTGTACTTCCATTAATAATAATTCCAGCTATCTTTTGCTCAATAAAGTAGTTTACGTTTTGTTTTACACCTTTCCAATCAATCTCTTGAAATTCATCCATTGGTGTTATTAATACTGGAAATGCCCCTTTAATTTTTTGCATATTTATCTCTCCCTTTAACATTTTATTTTAATAAAAAACCTGTTGGAAATGGATCAGTAGGGTCTAATAGAAACGTCTGCATCCCTGTAATAAAACCTCTACTCTCAAAACGGAAAATATATCCTAGTTCTTCTTTCTTCACTTTTTCTACTGTTATAAAGCTATTAAATATGCTTTCATTTTTAAAAGGTTTATCCGTTATATACTCATTATTAAATAACGCATGTACATAGGACACAATAGTAGAAACAAAGCCCGGAGAACGGACAATAAAGTTATCTTCATGAAATGTAATCGACTTTATATGTTTCTCTTCTGTTTGCGAAGAATCTACTAAAATAAGTCTTTTTATAAGCGACTGTTTTTGTATCGCTTGAAGTGTAGCTTCCCCCCATTTCTTTAATTCAGAAATATTTTTAATACCAATTTCTGGTGAATACGTATCCTTTTCTACAACTGCATATACTTTATCAGCCTGTATAAGAGAGTAACGTATATTACCAATCTTCAAATCTTTCTCAACCATATAACATAGTTTACTTTCAAACGACACCGATATCACTTCATCATCCACTACATAGGCATGGACTGAAAATATTCCAGATAGTGTTTCAATTTTGTATTGATTAGACTCTCTCTTTTTTAAATATCCACTTTCTAGTAACATCGTTATTACTGCGACAATACCTCCATAATGAAGAGGAATGGTTCCTTCATGATTAAAAAATAACACAGCTGCATCCACTTCCTTATGAATAGAAGGAACGACAATACATCCATTTAACCCAATAAAACCACGTGGTTCATTTAATAAAAGCTGCATTTCTTCTGCTAATTCGCCTGAAAATTGTTCATTTAAATGTTCTAAACTGTAGTAGTATTTGCATGGTACGTCCTTTATTACACGAAACGCTTCGCCAGCTACGTGCACATCTACTGCTGTATACATTTTTTGAATGTTCATTTTACATCCTCCGTTTCATGTTCCATCGGCGGAATTAGCAAAAAGCCTTCTTTCAGTGGATCCTTTTCATTGTAGAAAAATCTATGCATCCCCATAAGCCAAGCTGAGCCGGTAATCTTTGTTACTACCGCTTCAATATTTTCTACATATGTTGTATTCATGACACATCCTTTAAATAGTGAACCTACAATACTCTCATGAACAAATTCTTCATCGATGTCGATTTTTTTATGAGCGTATAATACAGCTAACTTCGCTGATGTTCCTGTACCACATGGAGATCGATCAATTCCTCCTGGCGGAACAACAACTGTATTTTTCACATGCGCACTTTTATGAGTAGGATCTGTATAAAATTCAACATGTGTTAATCCTTTTATAAACGAATACTCTGGATGAATAATTTCAAACTTCTCATTTATTGTGTTTCGAATATGAATCGCCTTATCAATAATTATGGATGCATTTTCTGGTACTAACTCTAAACCTACTGACTTCGCATCGATAATGGCATAAAAATTCCCTCCATACGCAATGTCAGCCTCTACAGTTCCAATTCCTTCGACTTGTACAGTAATATTTTTCAGTAAAAAAGCTGGTATGTTACAGAATGAAACTTCTTTCGCCTTTCCATTTTGAACAGTAATATCCACTTCAACTAAGCCGGCTGGTGTATCAAGCTTTAAAGAAGTAATCGGTTCAACTATTGGAATTAAACCTGATTCAATTAAAGCTGTACACACACCAATTGTATCGTGACCACACATCGGTAAATATCCACCTGTCTCTATGTATATAACGCCTATATCAGCTTCAGGATGACACGGATCTGTTAACAATGCTCCAGACATTACATCATGACCACGCGGCTCATTCATTAACAATTTGCGAATCCAGTCATATTCCTTTTTCATATGTAACATCTTCTCTGCCATCGTCTCTCCAATTAACTTAGGAAGTCCGCTAATTAATGTCCTCGTTGGATTCCCGCCCGTATGTGTATCAATCGTCGTAAAGACTTTTTGTGACCTCATCCGTTTAACACCCTTTCTGTAAAACGACTCAAACGAAGTGGTTCAATAGGAATAATTGTTTCTTTTTCATTTAATAACTCTTCAATCACTTTCCCAGTAACTGCCGCAAGACTAATTCCATCACCTTCATGTCCAGCTGCAATATAATAATTTGGAATATGATCCACTCGTGAAATAATTGGCAAATGATCTTCTGTCCACGGACGTAAGCCGGCATATGAACGAATCACCATCATATCTGCCATTTTCGGATAAAAACGAATTGCTCTGTTCGCAATGCATTTAATAACCTCGTTGTTAATTCTCGTATGAAATCCTACAAACTCTCGACTACTACCAATTAAAAAATTTTGGCTTTCTGTCGGTTCAAATACAAGAGCTACCCCGTATTTTTCAGTTAAAGCATCCACTTTTCGTTTTCCGCCAAATTTAGAAATTAAATAACCAAATTCCATTACTTTACGGCAACCTACATGTTGTTGCCTTGAGGCTACAATAATATGCCCTTTTCTCGGTTCGATTGGAATATTTACATCTAACATCTGCCCGATTTTAGGAGCCCACACACCGGCTGCGTTCACAATTTGCTTCGCAGTAAACGTCCCATTTGTCGTTTCTACAATAAAGGAGCCGTCTATATCTCTTTTCATTTCTTTTACTTCTGTATGATTAATCGCTTTCGCACCCATTTTTTTCGACTCTGCTAAAAGTGAAAATGCAAGGAGATATGGATTTACAGTAGAATCAGTTGCGCATTCTAAACCACCCAATAAATCATCCGCAAAAAATGGTGATTCCTCTCTTATATCTTGCCTATCAAGCATTCGAAACGGTAACCCAGCATCTTTTTGACGATTCACCCATTGCTGCGCTGCCTCCATCTCTTCGTCTGATTCACAGACTAGAATACTTCCTGGCGCCCTATATTCAAATGAGTGCTCCAACTCCTCACTTAAATCTGTTACTAATTTTTGACTTACTAATGACATTTGACTATCAAACCCTGGGTCTTTATCAATCGCCAAAATGTTTCCGTCACACCGTGAAGACGTCCCACTGACAAACTCACCTTTTTCAATGATTGTTACGTCTCTTCCGTATTTTGAAGTGTAATATGCAATAGAACATCCTATAATTCCACCACCTATTATTAAAACGTCACAGTGCCTCACAAAACACCCCTCCTTTCACTTACATCTCTCATTTTCTTTTATGCAATTGACGTGCCAACTCTACATATATACACTTTTTATAAATAATATTTTTATTTGTAAAAATATTTTAAATTTATCGTAAATAGGTGTATTATTTTTTTATCACTGTCTAAATTTTTATACATATCAGGAGGACGCTATGACATTTTCATTTCCAACAATCAAAGAGTTTATGAAAATTTTGTCTATCGATTGTACAAGTAGCATGAAACACATTAACAAAGTAGATGGGACATTTTATTACCTCCCTTCTACTACAGAAGAATATAGTTGCGGCTATATATATGAGGACGACTCGTTCACTACTTTAATTGATGCACTTTCACATGCATTAGCCGTTGTCATCATTAACAAAAACGAAGAGCCAATATGTTGTATAACGGCTCAGCAAATGATTCCGTTTCTTTATAAGTCTTACACTGAGCTACAATCTTTTTATAACACTGTAATTCAAACGACTGATTCTTCTGTTACAGTCATTGATGAAAAAGAATGTGTCCGTACGTGGACAGATGGTGCTGAAAAAATCTTTTCGGTTAATCATAATGAAATTATTGGACAACCAATTACTCGTTTTTTTGATTATAAAGACTTGGAAATCTTGCAATCATTGCATGACGGAAAAAGTATAATCGCTCAATTCCATCAGCCTCGTCCTGATTTGTTCGTATTAATAAATTCAAACCCCGTTTACTGTAACGATGAAATTATAGGAGCAGTCGTTTCAGAAACAGATGTGACAAATCAAGTTGTATTGAATGAAAAACTATTTAATATGTCACATGAAATGCACCGATTAGAGCAAGAAGTAGCAAAATATAAAGATACATCCGATCCTTTCCTCGCGATGAATGGAAAAAGCCCTGTTATACAAAGGACTATTCAATTAGCTAGAAAGGTCTGTTCAGTGAAATCAACCGTTTTAATACTCGGCGAAAGCGGTGTCGGAAAAGAAGTATTTGCGAAAGCAATACATGAAGCAAGTGAGGTAGCAAAGGCGCCTTTCATTTCAATTAACTGCGGCGCAATTCCAGAAGCTTTATTTGAAAGTGAATTATTCGGATATGAACGTGGGGCGTTTTCTGGAGCGAATAGTAAAGGAAAAAAAGGTAAAATAGAGCTCGCTCAAGGTGGTACTTTGTTCCTTGATGAAATAGGTGAAATGCCTCTCGATATGCAAGTGAAACTTTTACGTGTATTGCAAGAAAGAAAGTATTATCGAGTTGGTGGAGAGAAAGAAATAAATATTGATTTCCGTATTATCGCTGCTACAAATCGTGATTTACAAGAAGAAATGCGAAAAGGAACTTTCCGAGAAGATTTATACTATCGTTTAAATGTAGTTAGCTTACAGATTCCACCGCTGCGAGAAAGACGAGAAGATATTATTGAATTAACATACTCTTTCTTAAACGATTTTTCGATTAACTATAACAGACCTATTCGTGACTTACCTTCAAGCATTATGCATGAACTACTTCATTACGATTGGCCTGGTAATATTCGTGAACTTCGAAATGTAGTTGAGAGACTCGTCGTATTTGCGACAGACGGTATTATAAAACAAGAATATTTACCATTTCATACAAATGATACTATAGACAATCATACGTCTCATTCCCTATTACTCAGCAATAATCATACGATTCTTTCTTTACAAGAAGAGATGGATGAGCATGAGAAAAAAGTAATTGAAAGAGCTTTACACATTTTAAAGGGGAATAAATTAGAATGTGCGAAACAACTTGGGGTAACGCGAGCCACTTTATATAATCGTTTAAAAAAACTTGGGTTACAATAAAGTGAAGCATTAATCAGTGGTGGTTTTGTTCATCCCCACTTGATTATCAGCCCTCACCAATCAGGCTTTTACGGACAGTTGATCCCCCTCCTAACTTCTTTACTTTCGCTGGATTTTGCGGTGGGGTCTTACTGCCCGTTAATGCGGGATAATTCTTAACTCCTCTATATTGGCATAGTTTTTGCATTATAATTTGTGCAAACCGAACTAGAGGAGGAATACATATGACGAATAAAGAGAACTTAATTGTTTGTCGTTGTGAAGAGGTTACATACGGACAACTTCAATCGACAATTGCTGAATATAAATGCTCGGCAAGAGAATTAAAACTAAGAACACGTGCCGGTATGGGATTTTGCGGTGGCCGCACATGTAGAATGATGTTAGATCGAATGATTGAAAGTGCAAATCCTGACGTAACTCCTAATGAAATACCGTTAAAATATCAACCACCAATACGTGCTGTTACCTTTGGAGCGGTGGGTGATAATAAATGAGTAGAATTACACATCACCCTATTTTAGGTAGTTTACATAATAGTCAGCGCATCACTTTTCAATTTAACGGGCAACAATATGAAGCATATGAGCATGAAACAATTGCTGCTGCCCTGCTAGCAAATGGAATACGAACGCTACGCGTACATGAAGATAGCGGGAACCCGCGAGGTATTTATTGTAATATCGGTCATTGTTCAGAATGCCGTGTGACAGTAAATAATCAAACGAATGTACGCGCATGCTTAACAGTTGTAGAAAACGATATGATTGTTGAAAGCGGAAAACAGCATTCAAATATCGTGAGAGAGATGGTGAAAAAGCGATGATCGATGTAATTATTATTGGTGCAGGGCCGGCAGGATTATCAGCTTCCATCTCTTGTGCACGTTTTGGACTTAACGTACTTGTTATTGATGAATTTATGAAACCTGGCGGGAGATTGTTAGGACAGTTACATCAAGAGCCTACTGGAGAATGGTGGAACGGAATTAAAGAAGCAAAACGTCTTTACGAAGAAGCCGAATCACTGTCAGTCGATATTCGGTGCGGTGTTTCCGTCTATAATTTAGATAAAGATGATAGTTCTTGGTTCGTACATACAAATATCGGTACGTTAGAAGCTCCGTTCGTATTAATTGCTACTGGCGCTGCGGAGTATTCTATCCCCCTTCCTGGCTGGACACTTCCAGGAGTTATGTCAATTGGAGCGGCTCAAGTTATGACAAATGTTCATCGCGTGCAAGTCGGAAAAAAAGGAATCATTATTGGTGCTAACATTTTATCATTCGCCATTTTAAATGAATTGCAATTAGCTGGAATTAAAGTGGATCATATCGTACTTCCTGAAAAAAGTGAGTTAAGCCAAAAAGCTGGTGAACCAGAAGAAGTTTTGAACTCCCTTTTAAATGCAGCTCATCTCGCTCCTTCTGCTTTTTTGCGTATAGGTAGCCGTTTTATGAAATATGATTGGATTCGAAAAGCCAGCTTAAACTTCTATCCAAATAACGGAATGAAAATAAACGGGACACCACTTCATCTTCGGAAAGCTGCACTTGAAATTATTGGAACAGATCAAGTTGAAGGTGTTCGTGTTGCTACTATTGATTCTAAAGGAAACATTATGAATGGATCAGAGAAGATATATGAGGCAGATTTCGTTTGTATCGCTGGAGGTTTATATCCGCTTGCTGAGCTTGCTGCTGTAGCTGGATGCCCTTTCCATTACATCCCAGAATTAGGTGGACACGTCCCTCTTCATTCCGAAACAATGGAAACCTCTCTTCCAGGTTTATTTGT
Organism: Bacillus cereus group sp. N12; assembly: GCF_016483575.1. Taxonomy (NCBI): domain Bacteria; kingdom Bacillati; phylum Bacillota; class Bacilli; order Caryophanales; family Bacillaceae; genus Bacillus; species Bacillus cereus group sp. N12. The sequence continues at coordinate 13,534 of NZ_JAEHBO010000034.1, read as the reverse complement.
AGCCGGAAATATTACTGGGATTGAAAGTGGGAAAATCGCGATGGCGCAAGGGAGTGTCGCTGGATATTCAATCGTAAAACAAGCTAATATAAAATCAAATTCAGTTGAACAACACTTACAACAAGCAATCCAACATGTTCACACCGTACGCCATCATGCTGCGATTCAGTTTAATCCAATGATTGATGCTGGTAGACGAAAGATGAATGAAATTTGGCGTGATTATTCCACCACATATGCACATACTAAAAAGAGCTGCTGAGATTACTCTCAACAGCTCTTTTCACTACTCATCCGAGTTATTAAATTTCGCTAATGCATAAATGCCTTCTTCATCATCTAATTCAAGTTGTAATCTTGCTGCGAATGAATTGACATTGTATTCTCTGTCAAGTAATAAGCGTAGTGCCTCGATTAAGTTCGCTTGAATTAAAATTTGTTGACGACCATTTACCTCTACTTCAGCAGAGAAACCATACTCATCATCATACATTAGTTCAACTAATACTTCTTCTGGACCCACTTGTCTTTTTTCAGCGATATATACGCAAAGCGCATTTATAAGCTCTTGCTCAGAAATTTTTATTGTTTCCATGCTACTTCATCTGCCTTTTTCTTACGTTGATCTTTGAAGTATTTAAATGCACGAACTGCTAACATTACGATACCAGCCATTACTAACATATTTACCATAAACGCTAATACAGAACCAAGAGCTCCCATATTTGCAAATAAGCTACCCATTAGTAAACCACCAAGACCACCTAGTAATAAACCTTTCATAAAGCTTCCTTTATTACTTTTTGGCGCTGTGTTTGCTGCTTTTGTTTTTGAATCTGGATTCGTTTTTTGAGAATTCACGTTTGAGTCTTTTTTGTTTAAATCAACTTTTGACTTTTGACCTGAACTTGGTGTAAATGATTTTTTACCAGATTTGTAACTCTTCGCTGCTGCGTGATCTACAAACATGAAGCTACTAGCTCCAAAGATAACCATGAATGCTGTCATTACTGCTACAAGTTTTTTCAACATATTATATCCATTCTCCTTTTATATAGATATATGTGAAATCTATCTTTCTTGTAAATTTAGAATGATAGATTTGTTTTTAAGAACATTTTAAAGGTTCTTATGAACTTATTATATGAACTTTTGTCTAAATATGCAAGTATTATTTACTTCTTACAGTTTCATGACAAAGGAAAAATTAAGCAAAAACAGAATTGACTTTAAATGAAACAAAACATATTATAAGTTCATAAGAACTTTTTATTATTTTGGAGGTGAAAAGATGGAAACATTTCATCTCACACGAAACGAAATGGCAACCCTCCTTCTATCACTTAGAGGATGGAATACGAAAAAACCTCTCGGTATTTTACAAGAAGCTTGGGCAAAGTCGCATAAAAAAGATATTGAAAGCGGACAAAGCGTAACTGCTTTTATTACTACCGCACTTTCACCTATTTTCGAAAAACTAATTAAGATTGACGATACGGACGTTGGTTTTTCTTTAAATGAAATTGTTGCACTTGGTAATCAGATTGAAAACACAAGTTTCTCTGTAACTGCGATGCAAAACTGGGTGAAACGAGATATAAAAGAAATGATTGGCTCTCCTCAAAAAGGGAAAAAATATTCAATTGAACAAGCAGCCTTACTATTTATTGTCGAAGATTTAAAAACAGCACTTGATTTTGAATCCATTCGTAAGCTATTACGCCTTATTGTAAATGACCCAGCCGATCGAAGTGATGATTTAATCAATCCTGTTCATTTATATGTAGCATACTCTTCTCTATTTGAAGAACTCAATCAAGGGAATTGCTTACAATTAAATGCAACAGATACCGTTCATACAATTGAAAATATCGTAAAAGAAAAAGCTGATAAAATCGCAAGCAAGTTCGATCAAATTAATAACGAACAACGCGAAGCAATTCGTAACGCTATTATTATTGCGACCCTTTCTGTACATACCGCATATGTACAAATGTTAGCGAAACGTTACGTAACAGCAACGTTATTTTTACAAAACTTAGATGTGAAACCGTAAAAAACAAGCATCCCCCTGTCCTACGTATATGACAGGGGGATGCTTGTTTTCAATCAATATAAACTACACAAATCATTTTACATTTAAGTTTCGTTCTACAATAGCTCTTGATTATGTAAAAATCATTACTAACCTAACATTCAACAATGTTCATTTCTTTCTATTAAATTCCTATCAGATTTTCTCGATAAACTTAATTACTTCATTTTTATAATTATATTTATCATTAATTTCTTGTAATAATTCAATATCATGCGTATGAGTTTTTCCTGTCTCTAGCAGCTCACGGTATAAATCAATATAAGGAAGATTTTTATTAGTGGCATTTTTATATTCCTTTTCTACATCGTAAAAAACCTTTTTAAACCTCACATCAGTAATCCCTGCCTCATCAATTTCAAGAATTGCATACTGATCACGTAAGTCAGAGTTTAGCTTATTCCACTTGTAAAAAGGTTGTCCAACTGTTCCTGGGTTAATAATTAATTGATCATTGCTACTATAGCGCAACAATTGATGGTGGGTATGAGCGTAAATCGCAATATCATAATCACAATCAAATAACCGATCAAACTGTTCTTGATTATTAGTGGGCCATAAATCCCCTCCGTAATTTTTATTTTGTAGATTATGACTAATACTTATTGATAAATCATTAACCTGTTTTGTTATATGTAATGGTAAATTTTTAATATGATTAATATAGTTTTTATCCAAGTTTTCACATTGATACTGAACTAATCTAGAAACATAAATATCGGTTGCGTTATCAATATCAATGTTTTTATTAAGAACGTCAAGAAAGCTATCTTCCCAGTTTCCTTGTACATAAGTATCAACGTTAACACTATCTAACATTTCAAATAAATCATTCGATCCAGGACCAGGCATAATTAAATCTCCTAAAAACCAATAATCAGTCACACCTTCTTTCAAAGAATCTTCGATAACTGCTTTTAAAGCAGTTGCATTTCCATGTACATCTGCCAGTACAGCAATTTTATGTTTCATGTATTTCATCCCCCTAAATTAACATTATATTCCGAATTAACTGCGTGTATTTTTCTATATTGTTTCTTCTTTCTTAACTCTGTGCATATCATACACTTTCACTTGATTCTCTATATATGATTTTTCTTTTTTAAATCCAGCTTTCTCATAACAACGAATGGCCCTCTTATTATCTTCCCTAACTTGTAATACAACAGCTTCTATATCAGGATTTAAAAATGATTTACTAATAAAATACTTTGTAATCTCCGTTCCAAGCCCTTTTGAATATAAATTCGAAACACCAATGAGGATAGAGTATTCCATCACGTACGCATCTTCATATTTCTTCTTTTTTAATCCGACTCTCCCTATTACTTCATCTTCTACTACTATTACATGATAGCTCGCATAAGACCGCGACAATTTTTCAGTCCAATACTGCCGAAGCTCTTCAATTGTATATCGCTTAAATGATTTCACATCTGCTATATTATGTAACTCTTCATTGTTATACCATTCTAATATAATTGATAAATCATCTATTTGTAATAAACGTTCATGCCAATCCATATTTTCACCTCATCTACATTTCAAATTACTACACCTAATTAAAAAAAATACGCATATTCTTTTTTAGGCAATTTTACTATCTCTTGAATAAAATTCGATTTTTCTAAAATGTCATCTAGCTGCCCCTCACTATACACATAAATACCACCTACGTATGAACTGTAAGCCTTTTTCTCAGTTATTACCACTGCGGTGCTATTTTCCTTTTTATAATCGCCCTCTTTTCCTTTTTCAAATGACAAACTTTTAGTTGCTGAGAAATAAAGATAGATTAATGCTGCTATTTCTATGTCATCTGATTTTGCAAAGCACTTTATTTCATTTATAATCATTTCATCTTGTAATGGAAGAAAGTCCTCTATCTTCTTTCTTTTATAAAAGAAATTTTGTAGCTCAGGAGTATGGAACGAAAGATTTTTCTCCTTTATCTTTTGAAATATGGATTGCAACAATAAATCTTTCCCTACTACAAACGGATGGCCAAAGCCATTATTGTAAAGCCCTTCTTTCATTTTCATTAGTTGTTCAATGTATGGGATTCCTTGTTCTGCAATAACAAGTTTACCGTTAATAAAACGCATACTAGCAATCAATCCTTCTATTCGTAAGCACTCGAATTCAAGCGAGGAATAATATAAATCTCTATTCCAAAAATCTAATTGATCCATTCCTAATGAATTAAATAATAGTTCATCTATAATTGGAAAAACTCCATCTTCTGTTAAAGCTTTCGTTACATCATCTAATAATCCAGGAGTTTGGTTTAAAATCGCGTGTATTTTTTCATCCTCCTGAATGATTCGTATCGTCCACTCACCATGATCTTCACCTGATATTTGCTGAAAACAATGTGAATACGGACCATGTCCAACATCATGTAGAAGAGCTACAGTAGATACTAGCTTTCGTTCATATTTCGATAAATGTATATCACCAATCTCAGTAAGGTGTTCGATCACTTTATTTACTAGTACATATACACCTATCGAATGTTCTTCCCTCGTATGTATTGCGTTCTCATGTAAAAAATAAGTATGTCCTTGTTGTTTAATATATGCCAACCTTTGAAATGCTTTTGTATCTATCAATTGAAGGATATCTCTATCATGAATAGAGATTAGACCATAAATCGGATCTGCAACACGCATACATTCTCCTCCTATTTTGTAAATTAAAGCCTATATAATTATACTTAATCTTCAGTCTTTTTTCATTAATATATGAGAAATTTTTAATGAACTTTTCATTATTTCTTCATGAAAACGCAATTTATATCCTTTACTATAATACTTATACGAGACATAAAAGAATTGAAATAGCAATCCCCTATATAAATAAGGTATAATCTACACATAGTGAACCTTTTATGTAATTAAGTAAAAGGGCGTATATTCAAAAATCCATACATTAGAAGGTGCAACAATGTTAAGTAGTTTTATTCACTCAGTATTAACGTTTTTTGAAGGATTAGGTTATTGGGGCATTATGCTTGGACTAATGATCGAGATTATTCCAAGTGAAATTGTTCTCGCTTATGCAGGATACTTAGTATTCAATGGTAGCATCTCATTTATTGGTGCAGTTGTATTTGGTACCATTGGCGGCGTTATTGCTCAAATCTTTATTTATTGGATTGGACGATACGGTGGACGCCCTATATTAGAACGTTATGGAAAATATATTTTCATTCATAAAAAACAAATCGATGCTGCCGAAGATTGGTTTAATCGTTACGGAACTGGCGTAATTTTCACAGCTCGCTTCATTCCGGTAGTGCGTCATGCGATTTCAATCCCTGCTGGTATTACAAAAATGCCATTACTACGTTTCACTACATTAACGGCACTTGCAATCATCCCTTGGTCTATTATTTTTATTTATTTAGGTGAAAAACTAGGTGAAAACTGGGAGAATATTAATGATATTGCTGGACCGTATGTGAAATCGTTCGCTATCGGTGGCGTCGTACTTATTCTTTTATATTTCGTAATAAAAAAGTGGACAAAAAAACGTAAAAAACTTGCTTAAGATAATAAGAAAGCCGCTAAAAATTCATTCAGAATTATAGCGGTTTTTATTATAGGCTTGATTATGTATTAAAAATTGTATTATTTCCTCTTTATGCTTCAAGTCTGCCATTTATAACCCACTCCTAATAACACCTTCTAGAAATTGTATGAAAAGCCCCCATATTTACATGGATAAGCAACAATTTAGGCATTCCTTTCGTATATTATCCCAAAAAGGAGTGATTTCCCCAATGCACTGGCAACAAAAAATACCATACTTAATTGGACGCCCTATCGGCATTTCCTTCATGAATGGGCAAGGAACTGCTGGGGTATTATGTTCAGCACATGATGGCCAATTATATGTGTATGAATACCTTTACCAATCTCAGTTCGCGATGAAACATTATGATTTCAGACAAATTCAAGATATACACGCATTTCCGAATTGCCCACATCAAAATCCTCTTTATTAAAAAACAGGAACAGCTCATAGCCGTTCCTGTTTCTAAGTTGTTATTTCTCAGAGTAAAACTTCTGCACAGCTTCATCAAAATAGATCCAGCCTTTCCAGCCTAGATGAATCGTATCTTTTAAGAAATACTTATCATATTCATGGCTAGAGAAATCGACTACTGGATACCCTGCTTTCTCAACTTGCTCTCTAACCTTTGTATAATACACTTCACGGCGTTCTTTCGGGAAACCAGCGTAATCATACCAAGGTCCATTTACAGGTACAGAGATAAAGAGTGGCTTAACATTTTTTTCTTTGAAAAGATCTAAAACAATTTGTAAGTCATCATATTCTGGTGATTCATCATACGATTCATTTGCTCTAAAATTTTTTAGGCCTTTTAATTTTTTCTTTAAATTATGTTTATAGTAATACGGGTTTTCAATTCCAAATGTATTTGTAGTAGACTCCGCTTGCCCTTCTTGTTCCGCATGTTTACGTGCATTCTCCCAAGAAATTGAACGTAGTCCCATATTTGTTTTCTCTTTCATCGGTTCAATCTTAAATAAAGAATTAAATAAATCTCTATGATCTAAAATGTTTCGGTACATATAAGCAAGTGGTTTGGCTAGACCTGCTTTTATGTTATGTTTCGTATCATTATAAACAATACCTTCTAATGAATTTTTTAATATATCATCTTTTTGAACAACTTTATAATCTAATAGTCGTTTCGCGATCTGCTTCTTCATTTCAGGTTTAATGTCATCATTAAAAATAAAATGATATGCTTGTTGTTTGGAGAAATTATTAGTAAAATCTCCTTGTGATACACCCGTTTTTGTAAACCATTGTGGCGAAAGAACAAAAACGACTTTTTTACCTTCCAAATCATCCATTGTAGACGTCATATTTAAAATATGAGCTAAACTTTGCGTACCGCCAGTTCCAATTAAAAATGGTGTAAAACCTGCTGGATTTACTTTGAAATAGTTAGATGGATGGTATGCATCCATTCGTAAAAATTCAGATGAACCGTACATCGGTAAATACTGCGAATTCTCTAACATTTTCTGTTGTAAGAAAACACTTTGTAGTTTTTCTTTTTGTAAGGACGTTGCCGCATCTTCTATCTTTTTATCACTAATTAGCGATACTAAACTTTTAGACGGAATAAGCAATACAATGAAAAAAAGTACACAGGCTAAAATAATTGGTCCGAAAGCATGCTTCATCTTCATTAAATATTCCTCATTCCATTACTATTAAATTGTAACCCTTGTTTTTGACACGTCATCTTTTCTCTCCTTTTTCTCTATACATGTTCCATTCTATTTATCTATTATATACATGTATGTATTTCCTTCCTTGTTCTATTAAGTCCTATACAAATAGCGCAAGCAAATGTTTCCATAGAAACACGTTAATTATACAAGATTCTACATAAATTTCACACTGGAATTTTAGTAATAATTTTATTTTTAAACGTCGAAAAAACAAATGAAATGTCTATAATTCATCCGATTATGTATTACATAAAAAAAAACAGACCACCACATACGTGAAGTCTGTTTCTCCATCACTTTATTTTTGTACATCTGCCCATTTTAAGCTTGTAGCTGGACCGAATTGATGCACATATAAGTCTTTCACATATGGTTTTTGTAAGTAAGATAGACCGCGCTGGAATACCGGTGCAATTACTGCATCATCCAGAAGCATTTTTTCAGTATCTTGCAGTGCTTTCCAACGTGCTTTTTCATCGTTACCTAATTCAGTTTTAATCTTCTTAATTAACGCATCATATTCTGGATTTGCATACCCTGTATTATTTACAGTACTTCCTGAAAGGAATACTTCTAAATAAGTCATTGGATCTGGATAATCAGGTAACCAGCGTGATAACGACATTTCATATTCTTTTTTCTTCTCTAACGCTAGTTTTTGCGTATGTGGTTGTAATTTCACATTTACTTTAAGCCCAGGTAAGTTTTTCTCAAGCTGTTCTTTAATATATTCGCCTACTTTTTTAAAGTTTTCTAAGTCATAGTTTAATAACTCAAGCGTTACTTCATTCGTTCCTGTTTCTTGCTTTGCCTTTTCCCAATATTCTTTTGCCAGTTTTACGTCTGTCTTATTAAATTCGCCTGCTGTACTTCTAAAGTCTTTCTTGTCTGGACCTTTTAAAAAACCTTTTGGTACATAGTAATTTGCAGCAACAGAACCATCATTTAAAAATGAAGTCGCAAGGCCCTTCTTATCAAACACTGTACTTAGTGCCAGACGCGCATTTTTATTTTTAAGAATCGGTACATTTTCATTGAAACGGAAGAAATACATGACTGGATCTGTATATTGTTTCAGTTCCTTATTCGTTTTATATTTATCTACAAATTCTGTAGAAATGACCGCTCTATCAACCTTATTTGTTTCATATAAATTTACCGCAGTCGAAATTTCTTTAACAATTTGATAGTTTACTTCATCTAGCTTCACTTCTTGTTTATCCCAATACTTATCATTTTTCTTCATTGTAAAGCTAGCTTCATGTTTCCATTCTGATAATGTAAACGGTCCATTATATACCGTTTTATTTGCTTCTAATCCGTATTTATCACCTTGCTCTTTCGCATATTTTTCATTAATCGGATAGAAAGATGGCAAAATGAGTAGTTTCGTAAAATACGGTACAGGATGTTCCAGCTCTACGACAAATGTTTTATCATCCTTTGCTTTTACTCCTAATTCATCTAATCCTAGTTGTTTCTTATTTATTTTCTCCGCATTTTTCACATCATACGCAATATATGCATATTGAGAAGCTGTATCTGGATTAATAAGCTGCTTCCAAGCATATACGTAATCGTGAGCCGTTACTGGATCTCCGTTAGACCATTTCGCATCACGTAAATGAAATGTATAAGTCTTTCCATCCTTACTAACCTCATATTTTTGCGCTCCGGCTTCAATTACTTCATCATTTTTCGATAATCGGAATAGCCCTTCCATTACGTTATTCAAAACGTTAAATGATACCGCATCTGTTACTTTCCCTGAATGTAATGATGGAATTTCACCCGTTTCTAGTAGCTGCAATACTTTTTTCTCATCTTTCGACTTTGTAGCTGTTTTTTCTTTTGCGCAACCAACTAAAAATGAAGCAACTAATAGAGTACTAACTAACGAGTAGCGAACTACCTTTTTCATTTCCAAACCCCCTCTATTTTTTACGGTAAGTAACGGCGAGCACCCGCGTATTCTTCTATATATCCTGGTGTATTTAACGGGATTATTTCAACTGATCTTTCAGCTCTTGGTGAGTGAATCATATTACCATCACCAATATACATCCCAACGTGATGGACACTACCTTTCCCTTGATCATGCGCAAAGAAGATTAAGTCTCCTTTTTGTAAGTTTTCTTTATTAACGGCAACCCCCGCTCTTGATTGCGGTCCAGAATCGCGCGGTATTGTAATACCGTGCGATTTATAAATCGTGTGTGTGAATCCAGAGCAATCAAATCCAAACCCACTTGTACCAGCCCATATATATGGTAAACCTAAAAACATTTTCCCTGTGTTGATTAAATCATCGGCTGTCGGTGTTGGAATATCATCTTGAGAACGGTAAACCGCTCCATCATTTTTTCGTAGCCATGCTTTCTGTCCATTTGGCAACAATACGCGGTATGAAATGGTATCTTCACTTAGTAGCGGCAGTCGCGTATTATAGCTAACTTCAAGTGCTTTTTGTTTTTCAGAAGGATTTATATATAAAATTGCGGTCGGTTTCGTTACTAATACGAACGGTTCGTTTGTTTTATCTGCAAACTCTTGATTATACGTTAATTGTTTTTCCGGCATCCATCCCGGATAACCTTCTTCATTTCGCGGTGTCGGCTGTCCGTGTACTAACACTTTTACCCAGTCACCTTTCTTATCAACAACCGTTACTTCTTGACCGAGTAGTGCTTGCGTTTCTAATTTATTTACATTTGTTAACCATAGTTTTTCATCAAGCGTCATTGATTTCGTCCACTTCCATAAATCAACTGGATTTGTTGCACTCGGTGCATCAATTGGCCGTAACGAATCAGGTGCAGTCCATAACGTTGCGGCAGATACATCTATAAACGCTTTGCTATCTTTCTTCTCTTCAGCATTTGCCGATGTAAACGATGAAAATATAAATAAAGTTGTTAATAATGCAGTTCCTACTTTTTTCATATATATCCTCCTTAAAAGATAAGTTACTAGTCATTTTTTCTAAGATTACATATTCACTTTAGAATGAAGGTTTACCTTTGAGCCGGAGTAAGTCATTCCTTCCGGTTCTTCCATTAACCATAGCGGTGCATCAAGATCGAAATAATAAATATTTGGATGTGCAGCAGCTAAGTGTGCTACAGCACTAACGGAAAGTGAAGATTCCATCATGCTGCCAACCATACATTTCACACCTGCCGCTTCTGCAATATCTGCAATACGCCACGCTTCACGTATACCACCGCATTTCATTAATTTAATATTGATTAAGTCCGCATAGCTTCCTTGCACGAGTTTTAATGCGTCACTTGCTGAAAATATACTTTCATCAGCCATAATAGGCGTTTGTACATTTTCTTTTACGTACTTTAATCCATCCAAATCTTTCGCGTGAACTGGTTGTTCAATGAATTCTATATTTAAATTACGATTTTCCATCTCTTTAACAATAGAAACCGCTTCTTTTGGATTCCATCCTTGGTTTGCATCTAATCGTAACGTTGTATTTTTTGGTACGCTATTTCGAATCGCCTCAATACGCTCTAAATCTAAATGCACAGATTTACCAACTTTAATTTTTAAAGTTTGAAATCCTTTTTCTACATGTTGCTTTGCCTCTTTTGCCATAATAATAGGATCATCTACACTTACTGTAATATCTGTATAGATTTCTTTCTTACCGCCTAATAATGCGTAAAGTGGAACGTTTTGATATTGGCAATACACATCATATAAAGCGATATCAACCGCTGCTTTCGCACTTGTATTTCCTATACAACTCATTTGGATATGCTGTAATAACTGCTGAAATTGAATTATATCTTGACCAATTAAACATGAACGCAGCGGCCCTAATATAGCTTCCTCAATCCCACTAGCGAAATCTCCCGTAATAACCGGTGTTGCGGCCGCAGCTCCTTTTCCAACAATTCCTTCATCTGTATGAATAAACACATCGATACTTTCAATTTCAGTTACGGTACGAAGTGCGGTTTTAAATGGAGTATGAAGCTTTACACAACGACGCTTCACCTTTATATCCGTAATTTTCATTTCGCTCATCCTTTCGTTGTCCAATAAAAAAATCCAGCCGCAAGAACTTCCTTACGGCTGGATTTTGTCTATGATTTAGTAGACAAAGCAGCAATCTGATTATATTTTTTTTGCGCATCTTTTAGCGCTACTAATAATGCCTTTTGAGATGAACCGAAATAACGATCTTTTATTTCTGTTACTAGCGCTGGATCATTAATATTTTTATGTAGAAATAAATATTTAACGAATTGAGATGTTAATGCAATTGTCGCTGAGCAATCTGCATCTACAATTTCCCCTGTCTCCTTCACAAGTACAAAAGCTACAAAATAGCTTTTAAACTTTTCCGTAATGGGATTATTTTGAGGCGCTTTCGCATCCCCTACGACATAAATTGTATTTGAAGCATACACAGCTATCTTCCTTTCTTATACAAGGATAACGGGTTTCTTAATAGTCGTACAAGCGATAAACTCAACGTTCATTAAAAAATGTATCCGCTTATGAATATTATATAAAATTATCAGAATTTTAACAACATTTATCTTTACACATATTCCATAATTATGGATAATTGTGAATTCCATTGATGTAATGGCTTCAACTGTACATCTTACATTATGTTAGAACTCCTTGTACCATGCAAAAATTTAGCTTTTCTGTTTTCGTACTTCATTTACAAATAAAAAACAGTTAGCCAACGCTAACTGTTTCATTACTTTGGTAATACGAAAATCGTTTCATTTGACTTAGAAAATTGGTACTCTTTTCTCGCAAACTTCAAAATTTCCTCTTCATTATCCGTTAAATTCTCAATGTTAGTCTTTAGAAACGATTGATCCTTCTTTAATGTAACTAATTGTTTCTTTTGATTTGTAATCGTATCTTTTTTATTCATTATTATCTCTTGCTGTTTCGTTAAAATATATTGAACATATAAAGTAGTCACTGCAATAAAAAGAACCATTAAAATAAGTCGTCTTAACTTCTTTTTATTTATAGTACGATTGTCACTAGGTTGTGATAGTTGCTCTGGTATATTAGGAACATTTACTCTTTTGAGTTTCCTCATTTCAAGTCCCCCTAACCCATATTTTTCACTACCATAGGCACGTTTTCTTACTAAACTAAATTCTATTCTTATAAAATAAGTTCCTTCACAAAAATATCTCACAAATTAACCAATTAAAGATAGCATTCGACGACATTTCCATATTTACATCGAGATTTTTTATGTATGCTGCAATAAAATAGTAGTTTATGTTATTCTTTTTCTACTATTGTAGAAGAGTTTTTTTACTTAGCACTTTACTTTATCTCCTCAACATAAGGATTCGCATATAAATCAATATCAAAATCAGCTTTAATACTGTTAGCAAAATCAATTACTGGATTATCTAAATGAAAAGCTGGTGTATGACTATCATTTATTTTAATTACAATAGTGAATCTACATTCTAATCCAAATTCTCTTTTTAGTTCATTAATAATGGCTGACTTATCTTTTAGTTTTAGAATTAATTGCTCCATTACATCTCCTACATCTAATGATTCCTGATATCCTGTACTTAGTTGCCAAGATGTATAGTTTCTTGTTATGTTTTCAGTTTCGTTTGTTTTTCTAATTATGTCCCCTTTTTTATAACTTTTAGTTGGGCTTACTTGCAATCTTTCAGAAACAACCTCTACTGGAAATTCATCTCCAGACAGATTGAAATAAACCATTACTTGCGTTTCATCCATTAATCTCACACCTTTATTAAAAATAAATTATTATTTAATTCAATCGTTCCATTTTACTACAGACTACAAGTTGAATTTTATGCCAACCTATAACTACTTTTAATATTAATATGAATCATTCTACAATTACATCTTTTTATCAATATATGATGTTCTTATTTTTATAAAGTAATACTTTAATCAATGTGGGTTATGTTCATCCCCACTGATTATCAGCCCTCACCAATCGGTCCAGCCCCACTCCCACCTAACTTCTTTGCCCCAGCCGAGTTTTGAGGTGGGAGTTTTACTTCCCGGCAAATAGCGGGATAAACTCTATTACTAACGGCGCATTACTTCTCCATTTAAATTGTTTACATAATACCTGTCTCTTATACACATCTGACGCTGCCGACGAAGCTAG
>NZ_JAEHBO010000033.1:0-51742 GCF_016483575.1 Bacillus cereus group sp. N12 | reverse complement strand
CTAAAAAAACTGTGCACAAAAACCTGCATGGTAACAAGTTTTTGGCACAGTTCTATTATTTAATCCCTTTCATAAGTACCTGAATCTTTGGAGCCATGAAATATAAAATAACACTTAAAACAATGGATATTCCGCCAATTACACCGAAATAAATAATCTCTGTTTCAGGATTATATAATCGAACAAGCTGCGCATTGATAGCTTGTGCAGATGCACTCGTTAAGAACCATAAACTCATTGTTTGAGCAGAGAACGCTGCTGGTGCTAGTTTTGTAGTAATAGATAAGCCGACAGGTGATAAACAAAGTTCCCCGATTACGACTAAAAGGAAGCTAATGATTAACCAAATTGGGCTAACAAGAGATTCGGTACCATGGATATATGCAGGAATAATCATCACTAAGAATGATAAACCAGCAAATAATAAACCGATAGCAAATTTATTTGCTGTACTTGGTTGGCGTGAATTCAGCTTTACCCAAAGCCAAGCAAATACTGGTGCTAGTAAAACAATATAAATAGGGTTTAAAGATTGGAACCATGAAGATTGAACCTCAAATCCTGCAAAGTTTAACTGCGTACGTTGATCAGCATAACTAGCTAAGATGATTGCTCCCTGCTCTTGAATCGCCCAAAACATTGTAGCAGCGATAAATAGTGGTATATAAGCAATTAAGCGAGATTTTTCAACTTTTGTCGTCTTTGGACTACGGTACATAAAGACAAAGTAGCCTGTTGGAATTAGAATACCTAAGATACTTACAAGTAAAGTAAATCGATCAATCGTTAAAATACCTGTTGGAATTGTTAACACACAAACTAGTGCAATTGCGATAATACCAATACTAAACTGTATAAGAACCTTTTTTCTTTCCTTGTCTGTTAAAGGATTTGGTACTTGCGTTCCTGCTAATCCTAGATTTTTCTTTTTCGTAAGAACATATATAATTAATCCAAATAGCATACCAATTGCTGCCACACCAAAACCTAAGTGGAAGTTATACTTTTGACCAAGTGTTCCAATCACAAACGGAGATAATAGTGCTCCTAAATTAATACCCATATAGAAAATACTGAAACCTGAATCACGACGAGTATCTGTTTCACTATATAAATCACCAACAATACTAGATACATTCGGTTTTAATAACCCTGTTCCAAGTACTAAAAATACCATTGAGATAAATAGTGTACTAACCGTTCCTGGTAGAGCTAATATGAGATGACCGATCATTATTAAAACGCCACCCCAAAATATTGTTCTACTTGAACCTAATAGGCGGTCAGCAATCCACCCACCAATAATGCCTGACATGTAAACTAACGAACCATAGATAGCCATAATGGATGCAGCTGTGGCATGATCCATCCCTAAGCCACCTTTTGAAATGGAATAGTACATATAGTAAAGTAATATTGCTCTCATTCCGTAGTAAGAAAACCGCTCCCAAAATTCTGTAAAGAATAAAGTAAATAGTCCTTTTGGATGTCCAAAGAAACCATTTTGCGGAACGGTGCGAATAATATCGCTTTTGTTAAGCTTCTCCATAAAAACACACTCCTAATATACAGATATAATGATACTGATTAAGTATATAACAAAAAATAGAAAATTTAAACAAATATTAATTCGTTAAATGATTAGATTTTTTAGAAAGAATAAATTATATATTGTTTTTAATGATGATTTCATTTAGATTATATAATATAGATATATTAATTCGAATGTTAATACTGTATAAATATAAATACAAATGTAGGAGGATTTATATATTGTCAATGAAAGTCGTTGCGATTGAAGATATTTATCAAGAAATATTGGATGGAAAAAGGAAACGATTCCCTCCGAATACTTGGAAAGAAGATATGGATAATAAGCTCGCCCGCAGAGTAATCACATATTTATTACACAGTATCTTAAAATGGGATAAGGAAGACATCAGAAAAAAATGGAACACTCAATTACTTGTAAAGTATAAATTACGAGGATTACTCAAACATAGATACGAAAATAGCCCTTTTAAAGCAATAAATGATTTATACCCAAGTGAATTTAAAGAATGGGAGTTTGGTATGACTCCTTTAAATTTTTGGACGAAAGAAAAGGCATTAACGATTTTGAGATGGATGATTGAAGAAAAAAAAGGTTTATCGAACGAAAAGCTCTTACGCGTATACGGCAAAAAATGGTTGGAGAAAAACAAACTTAGTGCCCCTCTGGCTATGTACTGGAATAGTAGTCCGTTTGCAATGATTAACGACTTGTACCCTAGTCGTTTTAAAGAATGGGAATTTCTCATGACGCCCAATAACTTCTGGACAAAAGAAAAAGCATTAGAAGCATTGAAATGGACCATTGAAGAAAAAGAAAAATTAACGCCCGAACAAATACTGGATGTATACAGTATAAAGTGGCTAAAGACTCACAGATTAGCATCTCCATGTCAATTAATGTGGGGAAATAGTCCATTTAAAATGATAAACGACTTATATCCAGGTCGCTTTAAAGAATGGGAATTTAAAGTTACACCAGTTGGCTTTTGGTCCAAATGTAAAGCACTAGAAGCATTAAGATGGACCATTGAAGAGAAAGAAAAACTGGATGAAAAACAGCTATTAAACGTATTTAATCAAAGATGGCTCATAAAACAAAAATTACGGACCCCCTTACAACGCTATTGGAAAGGAAGCCCCTACGGGATGCTTATTGCTTTATATCCAAATCGTTTTTCTAAAGGTATGTTAAAAGGGTATTGTAATAATTAAAGTGGAAATATAAGTATGCAGAGACGCCCTTTGGTGTTTCTTTTTGAAATCCTATGTAAGTACATTCTTATGTGCCTATCGCTTTATTTATTGAAGAAAGTGAACCTGTTATATTATTTCCCAATCCATCTCGTCAAAGCCATACCAAGAAACCCAGCGCCCATCCCTATCAGCCACCCAGTTTGGGCGCTCCCAAACATAGATCCCACTCCCGCGCCAAGAAACGTACAGCCCACGAATACTAACCCCTCTATGCCCCAGTTCGGTCGTTCCATACTTCATCCCCACCCTTTCTTTACAACATATGCTATATGCAAGCTAAACTTTCTAGCTTATGAACTGTTCATTTTCTCGACTATAACTATATGTTTCATATCCATTACTTACAGGTCCAAATGGCCTTTTTACATCAATTCGTCACTTAACTTCATTGGTTACTTTTTTCATCTCATAGGAGATTATTTCTCAATACATAACACATGGAATAATATTTCCAGTAATGGTAATATAAAGGTACCTTCAGTTGTTAACTGTTGTTCCCTTTTTGAAAGTCCTGTCAAAATACAGGACTTTTTCATCTGCAAATAGCATTTTTGTCAGTTATTTCGTACATTGATATATATACAACTATACATTTAAGTTTTATAATAAAAAACGATTTTATGTAGTATCATATACGACTTTTTCTTTGCTTTTAGGACTCTTACTCAATTGTAAGGGGCATTTTTTTGTTCAAATAAAATATCTATATAGAGATAACGACATTCAAGTAAGTATTTGATAAATTTCGAAGAGGATATGCTGAAAGATAACAATTGTATATCCTTTTCATTGGTTCCTCTACCTGATAAACCTTACAAATTTGTAATACTATTGTCACCTTAATTGATAGTAAATTGGTTTATTATACAGACTATTGACCATATTTAATACAACATCATTGGTAGGTGTCACTTAATGGGTAGAAACTTATTACGCTATGGAATTATAAGTATAGCTTTTATTACCATCCCTATTATATTTATACTTTTGGCGTCAGCTCATTTCATTCCAAAAGAATACAATGAGGAATGGCCAGAAGTAAAAAAGACTGCTGAACTAGTAACTATCGGTTACTTCAAAAAAGAAAGAAATCTCGATATTCAGGTAGTATAGTCATCGCAAAAACTCCTTGATGACTAATTTTCTCTTTGTTTCCATTCTTAAAATCTATTGCACCGACTAACTTGCCATCAACTTCGGCAATAAACTGTATATAATTTGGATTTTCGTAATAAGCTTTTAACGTTTTTTGAATTGCATCAACACTCATCAGCTTTACATCCTCAACCGTACTTAGCATGTATGGAGCGTCTATTAAAGCTCTTGAAGCACAGTTTAACATTCTTTCTGCATCCTGTTCTTTAGCTTCTCTAATTGTGACTGTTTTTCCGTCCTTAGATTTATAAGTAAAAACGCTATTTGATAGTATATTAAACACACCTTTCGGAATATAATTACTCGAATTTTTTATCCTTCCACAATTCTTAAGTAAGAGAAAGTCAATTGCTATAAACTTGATCATACTTATTTATCCTCACATTATTTATTTCTTTGCTTCCATACCCCATTCTCTTTACGATAAGTATTCTTGCCATCCATGAAGTCAGCCGTATTACCCGAAATGCTATATTTCTTATTCTTTTTCTTAGCCTTCTTCTTCAGCCTTTTCTCTTCTTGAATAGCTTGCAAATCTGCCTTCCATTGTTTCAACAAATCCTTTTCACGTCGCATCGAATTTGTACCCTTTGGTTTAAAATGTGAACCAAATAATTAGATTCTACTTGTTTATATAGAATCCTTTAATATAAATGTTTGCTATCTTCTTAATTATTGATTTAGGGGGCCCGCCACATTGCTATCAAGCTAACAAAACAAAATACCCCCTAAAACGAAAAAGAGATGAAGAAAATAATAAAAAGCTTATCATTATGTACTAAAAGATAAGCTTTTTTGTCTACACTTATTAAATTTTATTGGATTTATTCCAAGTTAATATAGTAATAAAATATTGAATACCAAACAAAATAGTAACAAGTAGAATGAACTTTATACATACTAAGATCCATCCAACAATATCTTGAGGTAATTGATTATGATATGTAGTGTATGCTACACCAGAAAAAGATAAAATAAGGGTATAAGATAATTTATCTTTTAATTTTTGTTTTAATTTTTCCTTATTATCAATTTCTGGTTCGTAAACACCAGCTAAAATGGATCTAATAAAGAAAAATACCATATAACAGATAATGATACCAAGAGCTGTAGCCCATTCTAGAAACGGTCTTTGTAAATATACGCCCCTTATTATTAGATCTAGGAAGGCTAGCAATAAAACCACAATTCCAGACTGGGCCCAAATTTTCATTTCAATTTGCTGAATTCTTTCATCTGAATGTGTACTGAGTGAAAACAAATTTTTTAGTTTTTCCATTCTATTTTTCCTCCCAAAATAATTCATCTAAAGTTTTATCAAGTGATTTAGCTATATCAATGCAAAGCCTTAAAGATTGATTATATTTATTAAGTTCAATAAGACCAATAGTTTGTCGAGTAACATTTACAAGCACAGCTAATTCTTGTTGAGTTAGCCCCTTTTCTGTTCTTGCAATTTTTATTTTGCTTACTGACATTAAATACACCCCGTTTGTAAAGATAATTCTCATACTTTTTATCTTATATTCTATATATTAAATTATAAACATTATTAATGCAATATATATTTTACATTAAGGTGTATATAGATTACTTTTACTCTTTCTATTTCTATTATTTTCGCCTCTAAAACTATCTCACAAATATAAAAATACGCTATGCTTTCTGTAGAATCATTGGAAAGGATAGCGGTTTTATCTGTCTATTTCTGTCTCTGATGAATTACAACTATTTGCTCAAGAAGTTCAAAGTTTCTTATCTCCAAATATCTTACGAAATTTTGCTAGAGACTACTCGAAACATCAAATGTTAGGTACTAAATTTCAATAACGCGTACTGAAAATAATAAAACACTTTTATAAACCAGCGGAACGTTTAAGAAATCGATTTTTCTCTTATCGAAATTTAATTAGCTTACAGTAACACAGTGGTCATATATTTTTATGAATAACGGAAGAATATATAGAAATTACTACAGAAATGTGAAGTTTAATTAATTTAGGAGGAACAGACTTGTTTAATCAGCTTGTAAAATTTATACCGAATTTATTTACGATTGGAAATTTATTATGCGGTGTTTTCTCAATCACCTTGAATATGAGTGAATATTTAGGAGTAGCCTCCATTTTCATTTTCTTTTCAGCTGTTTTAGATTTTCTTGATGGAAGAATTGCGAGAAAATTAAAAGTGAACAGTGAGTTTGGCATAGAATTGGATTCCTTAGCTGATATTGTTAGTTTCGGCGTCGCTCCTGCGCTTTTATTTCATACGATAGCAACACCTTCTATTTTAACTTCTTTGGCATTTATCCTTTTCCCAACAATGGGTGCTTTAAGATTAGCTAAATTTAGTGTTAAACCAACTATTGGATATTTTAAGGGATTACCTATTCCAGCTGCAGGATTATCATTGGCTGGTATGGGATTGTTTTCATATAGCAATGCATGGATTACTTTAATCGTCGCTCTCTTAATGGTAAGTCCCATTAGGTTTAAAAAATTTTAATTGAGGTCACGCCCAACGCCATTAAGGAGCATTTCAAATAGATTTAAAGTGTCAATAAGTATAAAAACGCGGGACAATAATATTAAATGAGGTGCCATTCGTAAAAATTAAAACCATCTTTTTAAGGCTATTGCGTTAATCCATCGATATGTTGTTCTGAAACGTCAATACACTTTTAACAGGAGCTCCCTTTATCAAGAGAGCTCCTGTTCTTATTTCTTCTTCTTTTCTGTCGGTTGGCTTTGTTTAGCAAAATTAGATGAATCATCAAAGTTCGGTTGCTTTTTACCAGCATTATTACTTCTACCTTTTCCCATATGTAATGCACCTCCCCTCAACCCTTACTATTCCCAATAAAAAAATTCTCTTGCATCCAAGAGAATTTTTGATTGGGTTCTTATTGATAATACCTAAACATTTCCAACACTGCCATTTCATAAAAGATGGATCAAATGTTAAATTCATTAATGCTAAAACAAATATTACATTTTCATATTTAATGGATAATCAATTAATAATCCTAATGTATTTCCTGAAGCTGCAACAATTATGATTTCCTTGTCTAACACGTCATCTATAACTTCTTTTAATTATTCTTACCTATCATATAATATTTTCCTACACATTGAGGTTGCATGTTGTATAAGGAAGCCCTTCTTTTTTCCATGCAAGAAATCCTCCCTTTAAATTCACTACTTCCTTTATACCAGCTCTTTGTAAAATACTAGCTGCTATAGCGGAACGTAATCCAGTTCGACATTGCAAAACTATTGGACAATCTTTCGGTATATAATCTATCTGTTCAAATAGATTACCTAAAGTGATATGTATTGCATCATGAAGATGTCCTTCCTCCCACTCTTTTTTACTACGCACGTCGATTACCTTAACGCTTCCATCTTTTATATGCGGATATAATTCAATTGGTGTTTTTTCTTTGTAACTTTCAAATCTATCAAGTCTTTGTATAACTTGTAAGGGTGCAAAAGCAATAATATTATCTAGCCCAATAGATTCAAAGTCTCTAATAACCTCTTCCACTCTAACCTTTTCCTCATCTAGAATGATTAAAGTTTCTGTTTTATAATCTAGTAACCATCCACACCAGGTTGTGAAGGAATTGTTATACGGTATGTTAATTGATTTCTCCATGTGACCAGAAGCAAAACTCTCTACATCCCTTATATCAACTATTTGCTGAACGCCCCTCATAACTTCTTGAAGTTCTTCTACTGTTTTAATAGCAAAAACTTCTCTTTTCTTACGAATTGGAGGACCATACTTATTTAAATTCTTCATTAAAGAAAAATACCTTGGGGGCTCTGGCTGCCCCGTCAATAAAGTCGATACAAAATCACTTTCTTCATTACACTGAAATGCCCAATTGAACATCTTTTCATAACCTAATGTAGAAGTTGGAATTGCTCCTAATGCTTTTCCACATGCGCTTCCTGCACCATGTGATGGCCATATTTGCAAATAATCAGGAAGTATTTTTATTTTTTGTATAGAATTAAATAATTGTTTCGCTCCTATTTTTGAAGTATCTTTCATACCTACAGCGGTTTCTAATAAGTCCGGCCTTCCTATATCTCCGACAAAAATAAAATCACCTGTGAATATTCCTATCGGCTTATCATTCGTATAATTATTTTGACTTGTATCAGTTACTAAAAAAGAAATACTTTCAGGAGTATGCCCTGGTGTGTGAATTACATTAAATTTTATATGACCTACTTTAAACTCTGTCCCCTCTCTAACTAAATTATATCGACCTTCGTTAAGATATTGATATTTCCAAGCACAATCACCTTCATCAGATACATATAAATTGGCATGATAAAGAGTAGAAAGTTCTCTAGACCCAGAAAGAAAATCTGCATGAATGTGAGTTTCAGCCGCAGCAATTACTTCCATCCCCTCTTTCTTAGCAAATTCTATATATTGTTCTATATAGCGACCAGGATCAATTACAATTGCTACGCCTTCCTTCTGACAACCGACTAAATAGGAAGCATGTGCTAATTTTTCATCAAAAAAATATTTTAAAAGCATAGCTATTCCCTCCAAATAGTTATTTCAAATTGATTTTCAATTTTTGTAACCACTTTTTATCTTCTCCTATAGAATCCCTTTCAACATTAAATTCCAATACATATATGGCAACATATATCTTTTAAGTAAAAACATACTATACCGTTCTTTCGCTTGATTAAATGGAAACGTTTCTTGGGGCTCATGTTCATAGTTAAATTCAGCGAGTATAAGACTTTTATATCCTGTAACAATCGGACATGATGTATATCCATCATATTTAGCCTGTGAATCTCTTCCACTAAGTACGTCCATAATATTTTGTTTTAAGACAGGTATTTGTTTTCGAATTGCTGCTCCAGTTTTAGAGGTAGGTAAATTGGTACAATCTCCAAGTCCAAAAATATTTTTATATTGCACATGCTGCAAAGTATAAGGGCTTATATCTACCCACCCCTGATGATCACTTATCTCACTCTCTTTAATAAAATTTGGTGGCCCCATTGGTGGAACAACATGTATCATACTATATGGTACTGTTTCTCTTTTTAGTGTTTGCGTATCTTCAAAAATTGCCTCTCTCTTTTCGCCGATAATTTCTACTAAATTTTTATTATAATTCGTTATAATTTGCTTTCTTTCTAGTACTTGTTCTAAAGTATTTGCATAACGTGGAACCTGAAATATGTTAGCGTTCGCAGTATAAAACATTACTTCACTGTTGTTTCTTACACCGCTATTAGAAAAATACTCTTCTGCTAAATACATAATCTTTTGTGGAGCACCACCGCATTTAATAGGAGTATTGGGGTGGGTAAAAACCGCATTTCCTCCTTTAAATTTTTCAATTTCTCTCCAAGTTGAATCAACATATTTATAAGAGTAATTGCTACAAACCCCATTATTCCCAATAGACTCTTTTAAGCCTTTAATACCTTCCCAATTAATTTGTATACCGGCTGCTACAATAAGAATTTCATACTCAAGCAGCAGTCCATCATTTAAAAGTATCTTATTTTCAGTCGGAAATAACTTAACAACACTTTTAGGAATCCACGTTGCTCCTTTTGGAATAAGCGATTCTTGATCACGCATCGTACTTTCCTTTGAAACAATGCCTCCCCCCACTAAACTCCATAGTGGCTGAAAGTAATGTTTTTTTGACGAATCAATAATCGCTATACTTTCTTTCAATAGGGGGACATTTCGTAATAAATGTGCAGTAGAAGATAGTCCTGCAGTTCCAGCACCAATCACAATAATTTTATAACTATCTCTAGTCTTCATTATCCTCCTCCTATCTGAAATTAATTTTTAAATTAACTCATTGTTAGCCTTATTTCATTGTAGTAACAATATTATAAGTTATAAACACTATTATTTTTTCTAATTTAAATGAATATTTTGTTAATATTACCCATTGAGATTACTATATGCGTAAATCTCTTATCTTACTTCTTTAATTTGTTTCAAACACTACAATCTTTACATTTTTCAATGTTATCCGTATACTATGTCACTTTATTAACATTAAATTTCTAAAGATAATGAAATGCAAGTGCCTATGGTATGGTTTGTCCATCCTCCTTTTCAGGGGAAGTACAAAAACAAACTTATTCCAATAGCTCTAATTTTTCGAAAGGAAAAGCCCACTACGTTGCGATAGCACCCAATTTAGGGGTGGGATAAGCGTGAGGTCAAATGCGATGTACAGATAAAATATTAGAAATAGTATAATTTTCATAATAGACAAGTAAAAGTCTCTAAAACAAACTTGTTCTCTGAAAACAGAATACATATGAGGTTGGAGTAACAAATTCTTATACTCCGTAAAATGTATTGAGTCGTCAAGCACAAGACGCTAAAACACATTTGAGAACTCACAATCTGACTCGTTTGGCAATAAAACGAGTGCCGTGTCTGCTATATGCACTGGATACGGAGTCGTGATGGCATACTGCAATCTTGCACGTCAACGATACTAGAAATAGACTTCACCTTTGGTAGCAAGAATCCCACTGAAGTTAGTCAGCTTGTGGCTTTGGCGGTGGGAGTGTCAAATATATGTGCTTTATTCTTTCATTTTGTTTACACACTTAAACGAAACGAGCATATGATATTATATACTAATCCAAAAACCATATTGTCTACTTTCTAAGAGCACTGATCTGTGTTCTTTTTTTTGTTTTCAAATTACTCTAGATTTCCATCGATACTACTAAAAACTTAAGCCTTGTATCTCACCCTACTCAAATACCATTCAGAATAGCTCCATGTACTTGTTATCTCCTACCTCATAATTCCGATCCATATCAATTGAATCTTGCAATAGCTGATCACTAGATCATACAATATCTCTGTCATATATCTCCTTACCATTTTTTATCTTTTAAACTTTTGTATCTTAGTATTTTATAATTATCATATTGATCATGAAGGGATAAAACCGGAAAGTGACTTCTATTAGTCCAAGCACTTCATATTTCAACCACATACACTATAAAATGTTTGGAGTTTAATACATTATTATAACTTAAAGTTAGGAGGGTTTAATATGGCAGCATGTAAAGGTTTAGCTTGTGTTATATTCTCTATATGGCCAGTGGGAACAATTGTTACAGTTACTACTAGATCAGGCCAAATTATTGGTCCTGCTACTTTTTCTCAATTTATTCCGAATACTTGTGCGGTGATTTTAGTTGAAGAAGATGTGATTACCCCCTCTTCTACCAATACTATATTCATAAGTTGTGAGGATATAGAAAGTGTGACTTTAACCACTCCTTAAAATGATTCATATGGTTCTAGCTTAATCCATATTTAAGCCAATCTAATGAATGTCTTTTTTCATGAAAGATCTAATCTGTATGCCCTAAAGTGCTCCCTTCTAATGTATCTATTATTTCAATACATTGCTTTAATTTTAATTTTTTCTCTTCTAAAGGTTACTTGTCTACACATCGTTCTACAAACTTTCATATGATATAGTATATTGTTTAAAGGAGGGATAAATTTGTTCTTATGCAATTTATTTGGTTGTTCAGGTGGAGTATGTAGTATTTTTAAAGATTTACAACCAGGCGAAGTCGTTACTGTGACTGGTAAATCTGGAAATATTATTGGACCTGCTATTTTTACAAATTTTAATCCTAATACTTGTATCGTCACATTAGAAGAGGAAAATTCAATTACTCCTCCTACCACAAGTATTACTAAGATTAGTTGTAAAGAAATAGAAAGTGTTACATTTTTCTCATAATATATTTTAAACCTAAAGCAGGGATTGAAATATGAAACTCTTATACATTACTTCTGGTTACTCAAAAATCTATCAATATTTAGATCAAAGCATACAGGGAACACTTATCGATCAAAATTTCGAATGGTTAGCAGTAGAGCCGAGTGAATTAATACAGCAATTGGATTTCATTACAACAACGTTTCATCCCGATATTGTTTTCACCTTATTAGGTAATCATCTACCACAAAAAGCAATCCAATATTTTAAAAAAAGGAAAATTAAATTAGCTGTCTGGTTAACTGAGGATCCATTTTATATAGATACCTCTCTTCTTCTATTAAATAACTTCGATTTTATATTTACTATTGACAGTGAAGCACTTAAATATTACGCAGCTTTAGGATATACCAATGTATATCACTTACCTTTAGCAACTAATATAGATGTATTTAAACCTAATCTAAAAATCCCAAAATATAAAAGTGAAATATTGTTTATTGGATATCCTTATCCACTCCGGGTAAAATTGATACATTTTCTTTTGGAAAAAACCCCTTATCACTATACTGTTATTGGTCAACACTGGAGAAATAAGTTATTAAAAAAATGGAAGAATCACCGAAGAATTAAGATTATAGAAGAATGGGTTCCACCTCAAGAAGTTGCACTCTATTATAATAACGCTAGTCTTATTTTAAATCCTCATCGTAGTCATCTATTTCCACAAAATAAAAATAATAATAAAGTAAAAAATAATACCATTAATAACCGTACCTTTGATATTGCCGCTTGCCAAGGCTTTCAAATTATTGAAGAAAAATCTGACCTTTCATCTTTCTTCAATAAAGATGAAATTATATCTTATAACAGCTTTGAAGACTGTTTAAATAAAATATCTCTTCATCTATATGATACGATTTCAAAAAGATTAATGGTCGAAAAAATTCACACAAAAGTGATTACACAGCACACTTTTCATGAGAGAATCCACTTTATAACAACTATTTTACAATCACAGCTTCAGTAATCTACTAAATTAATAATATCTTTTCTTCTATAATCATTCTGAATAAATTAAAATGCTTTTTCAATTTTATGAAGGGGCATTTTAATTTATCTTTCCCCCAATAATAAAGATAGGCGAAAGCCAGAACTCATTTAACCGTCCCTGTAGTTCTTCTCTTTTCTGTATTAAGCAGCTAGCTTTTACTAGCTGCTCTTTTTTATCCACATATCATAAGACTTCGAATACATAATGTTTGAAAGTGCTCTGTTTTATCAAAATGCGATTCGCTACGATTGCCTTTTTTATTTCTCAACATCCAAAATATGGAATAAACATTCCAGTAATGATAATATAAAGGTACCTTCAATTGTTAACTGTCATGCCCTTTTTAAAGGCCCTGTCTAAAAACAGGGCCTTTAAAATTTATTCTCTACTAAAGTATTTTTGTTATAAGTCTCTCTATAAACAATTTAATTTCCTCAGTATCAAATTAAATCCCACGAAATAGGTGTTCCTTTTTTGATATCCTTACTTGCTTTCTTTCCAATAATTTTGGATAAGTGTTTTGGCAATAAACCATTCCCTGGTCTAATAGCTTTAATATTTTCATTTGTAAAGACTTCCCCCGCCTTTATGTTTTCTACTACATATAATGACCTTCTAAATTTTAAAGAATCTTTTTCTATATCAGTAGGGCCATAATATATATTCCCCAAAGATTCCCATGCTTTTTCAGTTTCGCTTACTAATAATTTAAATTCAGCTGGTTCCATTGAAAATTTAGCGTCAACTCCTCCATCCAATCTCGAGAGCGTTAAATGTTTCTCAATTACTGTGGCACCCAAGGCGACACTCGCTACAGATACACCTACTCCCAGTGTATGATCAGATAAACCTACTTCACATTTAAATAACTCCTTCATATGAGGTATGGTAGCTATGTTTGTAGATTTTGGAGATGCAGGATACGTACTTGTACATTTTAATAGAATTAATTCTTTACACCCCTCTTCTCTCGCAGCTCTTACTGTTTCATCTAGTTCAGCAATCGAAGCCATACCTGTCGAAATGATTATTGGTTTTCCTGTTGCGGCTACTTTACGTATGAGGGGGATATCAGTATTTTCAAAAGATGCAATTTTATAACATGAAACATTTAATGACTCTAGAAATTCTACAGCTGTTTCATCAAACGGCGTACTAAATGGTATCATTCCTAACTCTATACAGCGATCAAAAATTGGTTTATGCCACTCCCATGGTGTATAAGCTTCTTTATATAAATTATAAAGTGATTTACCGTTCCATAAGCTTTTTGTATCGTGAATTAAAAAATCACCATTATTTATATTTAATGTCATTGTATCTGGTGTATATGTTTGAATTTTAAAACCTTGTGCTCCAGCCTCCGCAGCTGCCTCTACAATTTGCAACGCCCTATCTAATGATTGATTATGATTCCCTGACATTTCTGCAATAATAAATGGTGGCAAGCTATTACCAATCTCTCTACCTCCGATATATACATTACTCAATTTTTTCACCTTCAAGTTCTTTTTTTATAGCTTCTTTCTTTTCCGTCCATTGTTCATGAGACAGGGTCATTATAATGACATCAATATAATCATTATTCCTATAAATATAGTTTTCATATCTTCCATCTTCTTGGAACCCAAGTTTCTGATGAAAGTTTAAACTAATACGGTTTGATTCTATTATTTCTGCGCACACTTTGTGTATGTCTTTCGTTTCAAAAATATAGTCTAATGCTAATAAACCTAATACAGTTCCAGCACGTTTTGCGCTTTGTTTTTCACCTATATAAAATCCCCAATAACACGTCTGATTCATTTCATCTATTTTTGTAAAATTAACAAATCCAATTGGTTTTTCTTTATATGTTAATAATCTTGCAACCTTTGTATCATCTATTATTAGTTTTTCATACCATTTTACATGCTCGTCTATTGTAATTTGATGGTCGTCATACATAACTGAACGTATTTCTTTTGTATTCCGCCACTTTAAAATAAGTTCTAAATCTTTCTTTTCTAAACTTTCCAATTGAAAATCCCCAATACCTAACATACTATCCTCCTAAAATAATTTTTTCTATTTCCTTTGAATTACTGGCACACTGTATAGAAAGAGCTTTATTAGACATTTCTTTCACTATTTTAGAATCTGATAAAAATTTGTTTAGACATTTCGTAATTGTTTTATCCGATACACTTTCAGCTGTACCAATATTCCATGTAGCTCCAGCCTTCGCTACAGCCTTGGTTACTTCAATTTGATTATCGGCAGTTGTAATTGTTATAGAAGGTAATCCAAGAAAGCAGCGTTCCCATGTGGTTGTACCCCCAGCTCCTATCCCTAAATCGGCTCGTACGAGAAACTCTTCCATGTTCTCTATTTGACAATAAAATGAAGCGTTAGAAACACTCTTGCAATAAGTTTGAATCTCCTCTTTATGCGGATTTTGGCTTCCTACGACAACGTCTATTTTTAAGTTATCTTTATTTATATTTTGTAAGGCTCTTAACGTTTTTAATGTCTCATTTGTTACATCATGTCCTCCAAAAAAAATAAAAATCCTTTCAATTTCTCCTGTTCTTTTTCGTGAAAACTTATTAGCGGCATGAAATTCTGGCCGTAATATAGCATATTTAGGTCCCAGTTTTACTAATGAATGCTCTGGTATTAAATCTTTATAGCGACCATTAAGGTTATCGTATAAATTTTGGTCTAGTAACAAATCACAGTCGTGCATTCGATTGGCAAGATCATCGATTACCATGATTTTTCTTACATTTTTTCTTAAAGCAGACTCCCACTTATTATCTAATCCATAATGATCAACAATTAACCAATCAAAGTTGGGAAGTTGTGACAAGATATCATTGGTCTGTTTTGCATCAACAAACCAATGATATTTTAGCCAATTTAAATAACTCCCGTTTTTTGCACTTAAGAAATTCGTATTTTCACCATCTCCATCTAATACAAACACATGAAATCCTTTATTTAAAATATATTGATACAAATCACCTTGCAGCTCACGACAAATGAAATATACTTGAGCACCTTTATTTCGCAACTCTTGAGCCAGTGTCAAACAACGCATAATATGACCGGTACCTATTTCAATAGATGCGTCGGCGCGAAAGACAATTTTTTTCTCAAGCAAGATACTCCCTCCTCACTAAAAGCACTATAATTTATTAACTTATAATTTCGTTTCTCTATTCAGCTCATCTACTAATGATTGTTGATTTGCCCATTTCAATTTCACATGATTATTCATTTCAATAAGTTCAGGATTTCGAAGGATGTAATCTTTTATTTGATGAAAAAATAAAGGTTTAGATTTTACATTCAGACCTTTATAAAGTTCATTGAACATATCTAAATCCGGTTGTTCATCTAAAGTTAACCTCCAAGTAGGGTAACAAAAGGGTGGAGGAAGTTTCACTATATTGATACGAAATAAATGTGGATTATTAATAAAATAAAACGGAAGGTATTCTGCATAGGTTAAAGGTTTTGGGGTTTGTAGTAGTCGTTCAATTGCCTCTAATGTAAAAATATCGCCTGCTGTTCCGACAGGTAACGTACTTAACTCTGCCTGTGTATAATCTGCACCACTTTTCAAATGTTCATCTAGTAAAAAAGTATTAATTTCTGGTGACACAGCTGGGCAATCTCCTGTAATCCGTATGACAATGTTTGCATTTTCTTGTTTTGCAGCTTGGAACATGCGATCAGCGGTATTTTCTGGATCACCTCTAAAAATCTTAACCTTTCCATCTAAATTAAATTTTTCCAAAGGGTCATCTTGTGCAATCTCTGAAGTAGCAAGTATGACCTGATGTTTTCCTGGAATAGCTAATGTATTTATAAGACATCGTTCAATGGAAGACACTCCGTGTATTGGCAATATTGCTTTTAAAGGTAACCTAGTAGATTTTAAGCGGCAAAGTACAATTATTACTACCTTAGGAGGTTCAATAACCTCTTTTGTTAATGGGGTACCTGCAGACAAATTATATACAGCTACCTGAGGTAATAATTCCTCTGCTTCAAGCTCGTTCAGCGCATTTTCTACAACATTTAATTCCATTGTTACTTTATTAGCTGTAATAATCTCTCCCTTTTTAATATCAACTTTTGTAACTGCTCTTAACAATTTCTGATTTTGCAATTTTATTAACACCCCTTTCATTTAATTTTTAGCAACACTATAAAACGAAAGAACTTTTCTCATAGCTTGTATTACATCCCACACATCAGCTTCTGTCATTTTAGGAAATAGAGGCAGCGTAATAATTTCCTCATATACGTTTTCTGCTTGCGGACAAACACCTTTTTCAAAACCTAATTTTTGATAAAACGGTTGTAAATGTACGGGTATATAGTGCACATTCACACCGATATTTTCTCTTTGTAACGCTTCGTAAACTTCTTTTCGATTACATTTTAATAATTTAGTATTTAAACGAATGATATAAAGGTGCCAGCTCGAACTGGTTTGAGGCAATTGCTTTGGTATGATGATTTCAGATAAAGAACTAAATTCTTTATTATAGATGTCTACATATTTCTTTCGAATCTTAATAAAAGAGTCTAACTTACTTAACTGTGATATACCAAGAGCAGCTTGTATATCCGTAATTCTATAGTTGTAACCTAAGAATTGCATTTCATAATACCAAGGCCCATGATTTTCAAGAAGTTTATGGGGATTCCTTTCAATTCCATGTGTACGGAATTGAACAAGTTTTTCATAAAAAAGAGGATTATTTGTGGTAATTACTCCGCCCTCTCCGGTAGTAATATGTTTTACTGGATGAAAGCTAAACATTGTCATGTCACCAATTGAACCAATCTTTTTATTTTTATATGTGGCTCCTAATGCGTGGGCTGCATCTTCAATGATAATCAAATTATTTTCTTTTGCTATTTTTTGTATTGCTTCTAACTCTACAGGCTGCCCAGTAAAGTGTACGGGAATAATGGCTTTTGTTTTGTTTGTAATCATTTCCTCTATAGATTTAGGACTAATGTTATATGTTTCATTGTCAATATCGGCAAATACCGGCTGTCCTCCCTGATATAAAATACAATTTGCACTTGCTACAAATGTCATTGGAGTTGTAATTACCTCATCTCCCTCAGTTATACCAGCTGCATAGCAGGCCGCATGCAATGCAGCTGTACCATTTGAAAAGGAAACAGCGTATTTTGCTCCCACATATTTCGCTATAGCCTCCTCAAACTGTTGAACCATAGGTCCTGTTGTTAAAAAATCCCCTTTTAATACGTCTACAACAGCCTGAATGTCATATTCATCAATTTGTTGCTGACCATATGGTAAATAAGTTTCTCTAACAGGCTTTCCTCCATGAATACCGAGAATTCCCCTTACCATTACTCTTTCTCCTTAGGGTTAATTTTTAAAGATTTAATCCACTCTTCTGTTTTAATAACTCCATCTTCTAAAGAAACTTTCGGTTCCCAGTTTAATATTGTTTTTGCTTTTTCATAGTTACATAATAATTTTTGGATTTCACTTTGCGGATGGATATGAGTTACATGTTGAATACTTACTTTATTTCCTGAAATCAATTCTGCTAATTTATTAATGGATATATCTTGTCCTGTTCCAGCGTTGATAATATGACCATTTGCTTTTTCAGAGTATCCTGCTGCCACAACAAAATCTGCACAATCTTCAACGTATAAAAGGTCTCTCGTTTGTTTTCCATCCCCATATATATTCAGTGGTACATTATCTAATTTATTATTTATAAAAATGGCAACAACCCCACCTTCCCCACCTGTTTTCTGGAATGGACCATACGTATTAAATGGGCGAATAACCACTACAGGTAGCTTATAAGCATAATAGTAAGATAAAACCATGTTTTCAGCAGCAATTTTTGATCCAGCATATGGAGAAGCTGGTTTAATTGGGTCTAATTCTGATATCCCTTGTATATTAGTAGCTTTATCATATACCATACAAGTACTCATAAAGACCATTTTGACATCATACTTAAGACATTGTTCTAACAAATTAAAAGTACCTATTGTATCATTTTCAAAAGTTGATCTAGCATCATCTATACTATCTTGAACATTAATACTCGCTGCTAAATGATAACAAAGGTCAAATGAATTATTTTTAAATAATTCATCAACTAATTTTTTATCTTTAATATCCCCTTGAATGCATTGTTTTAAATTCAAATCGTGTGCAAATTCGGTAATATTTGCAGTAGTTGAATTTGCTAAGTTGTCTAATATCCATACTTCATGCTTATCCTGCAATAATCTCTTTACAACCCACCTACCAATAAAACCTGCACCACCAGTTACTAATATTTTCATAGTTTCTCCCCTCCTGTTAATAGTTGCTGGTTTAATATTAAATTTCTAAGCTCTTCTTTTGAAATCGCATTTTGATTATCAGAACGGTAAAACCCTGCTTTCGCCCTTTTTGCATTTTCATATTGTGTACCCTTTTTTAATGGACTAGGAATGATAAACATATCTGGTAATTCAAAAGCCTGTAAAGACTCATCATGTGTCATAAGTTCTTCATACATTTTTTCACCAGGTTTTAATCCAATTTCTTCAATTTTTATATTCTCCTTAGGCAACCCATATAACTTTGTAACTTCTTCTATCATCACTTCACTTAAATCTTTTAATGAAATAACCGGCATTTTTAATATAAAAGTTTCACCACCCTTTGCTATTTTCATTGCTTCAATTGTTAACATAGTTGCTTGATTCAGTGTCATCATAAATCTACTCATACTAAGATCCGTTACAGTTATTTTTTGGTTTTCTTTAATTTGATTTTCAAATAAAGGAATGACAGAGCCTCTTGACCCCATCACATTTCCGAAACGAACACTTGCAAATATCGTTTCACTTGAACCTTTTGAATATTCCGCTGATGTAATCAATCTTTCAGCAGTTAATTTTGTTGCACCGTAATTATTTGTTGGTGAAATTGCTTTATCAGAGCTTGTAAAAACTACCTTTTTTACTTTCTGAGCAATTGCTGCTTTTATTACATTTTGTGTTCCAAAAATATTGGTCAAAACTGCTTCAAACGGATTATATTCACAAAAAGAAACATGCTTCATTGCGGCCACATGAAACACATAATCAATATTTTCCATCGCACTAAACACTCGATCATAATTGCGAACATCTCCAATTAAATAACGAATATTTTGACTCTTATCCCTGAATTCTTCTTGTAATAAAAATTGATTATATTCACTTCTACTAAAAATCCTTACCACTTTTGGCTTTTCCTGTAGAACATTAGAAAGAATACTTTTTCCAATTGTTCCTGTTCCACCAATAATTAAAACGTTTTTATCTTTAAAAAACATGAACATATATACCTCCTCATATTGAAATTACTTTTAGCTAAGAAAACCTCTCTTCAAATTGTGTGTAGTCCCATAGGCAAGCCATTTGTCGAGAGATAAACTAGCTTGAAGGATATTGAAACATACGTTTCTATTGCAAATTTATGATACATATTAATCATAGAAAACTTAGGAAATGATGTTGCTTTAGTAATCCTTTACTTCAAACATTAGTAAGTGGTGATTAGTTTAATCTTTTTCACTTTGAATTAATTTTATCAATCTTTTCGTGCATGCTTCTTGCGGATAGTTTTCAGTAATAAATTTTCTTCTTAATTCTTTCGCTAGATTTGATTGTAAAGAATCATTTAGAACTTTTTTAATCGTGCTAATCATATCTTCCATAGAATGATTTACAAGCCAATCTAATGTATCGTAATATTTATAATCCCTTTCCTCTAATAAAGATTTATAAACAACTACAGGTATATCTAATAACATTGCCTCTAACCCTACTGTTGAATTCGAGATAACCACAAGATTTGCATGTAAAATAACATCATACATGTTCACTTCATTTGTTATATATTTAACATTAGGATATACGTTACTTAACCTAATATATTCTCCTACTAAGTTACGACCTTTTTCCCAAGGGTGAGGCTTTATAATAACCGTAATATTTTTGTCTTTCACTAACTTTTCTGTCAGTTCAATATAAAATGAAGTTTTAAATGGCTGGGTTGCAATAAAAACCACTTTTGTAGAGGGGTCTATTTTTAATTTATTAAAAATAGTTTTTTTATCCACATATGCTCTATTGAAGATCTCATCATATCTGGGGTGCCCTATTATCTCAATTTGAGATTCACAGCCCCCTTTTTGAAGGTACCAATCTTGCTCATATTTTCCATATACGACCTGCTTTGTTGCAAAAACCGGAAAGTATGCTTCCTCTCCCATTATTGCACCATGCTGAAGACAATAACTTGGTATCCCCTCACTTCTAGAAAGAAAAGTAAGAGCTCTACTTGTTATATCTTCCGTAGTACCAACAATCACACCAGAAATATCTTGTTCTTTAAAAATAAAATGGGTCATATTAAGTTTTTCAATCATGATAGGGAGGTCGCTGAGTAATTTTTTTTGAAAAAACATGTTTGATAATAGTGGGTGTTTATTAAACTTTAAAAAGAGTTCTTTAGCTTTTTCTATGAAAACATGTGCGGTATTAGAGGCTTTATTTATATAATCTGGTGCACAAATTGTAGGAAGACCGTAAAGTTCTGTCTTTTTTGATCTTGTTAGTATCTTTGTTTGATTTGGATTAAAGTGGGTAAAGTTACTTACTGAAAAACGGAGATAATCTGAATTTAGGAGGATTGCTCCATTTTGATTTTTTCTTTTTATTTTTGATTGAAATACAGAAATTATTTTTTCAAACTCTAACTGTAACTGTGTTTCCTCTATGGGCTCAATTGACAGCTGCTTGTAAAAATTATGATCTTTCATTTTATTTTTTATATCTTCATCTAAATATTGATAAAAATTACTTAGTAATGGTAAAGGAATGTTATAATGCTTTAACTCTGAAAAAATATTTATATATTCTAGATTTAATAACCAGTAATTTTTCAAATAAATGTCACTCAATATTTCACCCTCTTTTTCTTCTTAAGTCTTCTCTTAATTCTTTACATGTTCTTTGTGGTGGTAATAGTTGTACAAATTCATTTTTTTCTTCGGCAAATAACTGCGCATGTATTGAATGAGGAGTAATATAATTAATATCTAAAACTTCATCTAAGGGATAAAAATCCCAATAGTGATTTAACCTCCAAAAGAAGCGTGCATCTCCTATCCGATAAAACTGTGGATCTTCATCCCAGTAAGAATTCCACCTTTTTTCAAGAATTGGTAAAACAGAGGCTCTATGCATAATAGAACAATGATCAATGGTACATGGAGCATTATTCGTAATTTTTTTTGCAGGTCTTTCAACCGTTTTAGTGGGCATATCTGATTCATCTATATGAATCGTTTTTGATGCAGAGTAAATAATTTGAACATCTTCATTCTTATCAAGATAACTAGACATCTTTTTAAGGCGTTCTTCTTCATATTGATTATCATCTGTAATATAAGTTATATATTCCCCTTTCGCATGCTTAAGTGCCTCATTAATTAAAGCGGCATATCTTACTTTTTTTGTCCTTTCAGAAATATGAGCTACATTACTTTTATAAAAATGTACATTTTCCTTATTTATGAATGGTTGAATCACCTTCTGGGTCATTTCATCTGAATCATCATCCATTATAAAAAGCTCGAAATCTTGAAATGTTTGGTTTAATACACTTAATATTGATTTTTCAACAAACATAGGTTTATTGTAACTTGTCATTATAACTGAAATTTTAGGCAAATATCCCTCTCCTCCTTATCAATAAATACAAAAACAGTTACGTTATTATATAAATAGAAAGGACAAACCGTTCCGATAATTTTAAAATAAGTTTATTTATCTATAAAAAATTAATAGCAGTATTTATATTCACCCATCTCCCTTTTTTTCTCCACAATAGTCCATACCATATCTATGAAAAGGTAATAAACTATTCAAGTATAAAAAAGAAAGTGTCGATAAAGCTTTAATTATTAGATTTCACTAGAAAAACACATTCAACATTCTAAATAGAGGTGAAAAATTTGCAACCCAAAATATCAATTATCCTTACTAGTTATAATAAGCCATCATTAATTAATCAAGTTATTGAAAGTGTTCTAATGCAAACTTATAAAGAATGGGAACTTTTTATTATGGATGATAACTCTTGTCCAGAAACTATAAATGTCATAAAAAATTATCTAGAGGATCCTCGAATTACTTATAAGAATAGTTTTATACAAGATGAAGAACGATATAAAACTACAAGATATGCAACACTGATCAATGAGGCAATTCCATTAACATGTGGGGATTATATTTGCTATCTAACGGATGATACTATTTACCTTCCAAACAGATTAGCTGAAATGTTATCTTTCTTAGAAAAACATCCTGAAATTGATGTAGTGTACTCTTCCCAATACGTAAAACATGTTGATTATAACTTACAACCTACAAATGAATTTGTGAGAGAAGCTTCGAAAATTTTATATACAGCTGCTAATGTTGTAGATCACTGTTCAGTTATGCATACTAAAAGAATATTAGTAAAAGTCTATGAAAAGTACCGTGGATATTGGGATACAAACCCTTTATATTGGTTTGCTGGAGATGCAATGTTTTGGAAACGCCTAAATACATTCCAACCTTTTTATCCCATTAACAAAGTGCTTGATATTACTTTTAAAACACCATTCTCTTTCCAAAACTTGTACGCTAACCTCCCTTCAAAAGATTTAAATGGTATTTTGTTCAGTAATTCACAGGGTGAAGTATTTTTAATTGATAATTTTAAACGCAGACTCATTTCAAAAGAAATGCTTTCCTATTTCAAATATAATCAAAATGAAATTGTCTTAATTCCCGATCCATTTATCTACAAATATACAGAAGGACCACCCATAAGCCTTACAACATCAATACCAAATCTACGGGTTGTGCAAAATGAAAAAGGAGTATTATTTTATATAGAAAATAATCAAAAACGTCCATTTATTAACACCATAGCATTCCGCAAATTTAAATTTTCAATTCAAGATATTATTAAAGTTTCACAACATAGTTTAGATCAATTTTTAGATGGACCACCTATTTATCCAAATTTATCTAATTACACGATCTTACCGGAAGGAAAGGTATTTATCTATCATCACAATTATTTCATCATGACAGATTATATGCTTCATCCCATAGATAAAGATATATTGCAAAAACTATATTTATTAAAGAACTGTATACCGATTTCAAAGGCCAATTTATCCTACTTTAGGATGGGCCCTCCTATTTCAACATACCCCTCTTACCTAGCTGAAAAATACTTAGAATAGTACCAAGAAGGAGTATTATCAATAAAACAATAGAAAAAGGTCCTGAACTAAGTACCATGCTTGCCTACAGTATTATTAAAGAATTAAACGGATTGATAGAAAATGAACTAAATAAAAGTCCACATTTTTCTATTATTATCTCCTAATAGAGTGATAGAATTTATTTAGGTGATCAAAGATTCTTTTGAACTTGTAAAATAAATTATTATAAAAAGAGGATGCAAATAAAAATGCTTCCTCTTTTTATATCAAATCAAACTAATACATTAAAATACTTTTCATTAATCCGGATAAGTAATGTTTTTAAGCAAAATATTATCTAACATCTTAGCTGTTACAATAAGTATATTCGTATAATTCACACCTATAACAAGTATTACATATTGCTTATGTTTCGTTACCTTTTTTTTGTATATAACAATAAAAAATTGTGAAATTTTATCGCATTAAGTAAGACACTTGATATCAAAT
Organism: Bacillus cereus group sp. N12; assembly: GCF_016483575.1. Lineage (NCBI taxonomy): Bacteria > Bacillati > Bacillota > Bacilli > Caryophanales > Bacillaceae > Bacillus > Bacillus cereus group sp. N12. The sequence goes on along the minus strand of NZ_JAEHBO010000033.1, from coordinate 27,132 downwards.
ATATTACTTTTACTATGAACTAAATGTGTTTATAGGACTTTTCTAGATAAACAAGGTGCTAAATTAACTCTCAAGAAGTCATTACCATTACATTTATCTAAAAATTGAAAAAATATGTGTAGATGGATATCATCTTAAATACATATATAATTACCTTTAATTTTCTGACGCGATTTCACATAATTCTTAAACTGATTTTTTGCGTACATTATGAAAAAAATTGCACTGTGTCAGTCTTTAAAAGATTATATATCATAACTTTAAGAGAGGAAGGAAAACTATGAAGATGAAAAGAAAAATCATTATGACAACAGCACTTGCAGCTACATTAGCTACAGGTGTGCTACCTACTACCTCGGTGTTTGCTGCAGAAAAAGAGGCTCCTATTCAACCAAAAGAGGCACAAATGAGTATTCAACCTTTTGCACAAAATAATTTGGAAACAGCCGTTCAAGCTGCCTTAAATGGTCCAGAAGTCAAAAAAATTAAAGTATTTGAACATGAATTTAATGTAAAAGAAATAGAAGTAGTAAATCTAGGTGCAGGAAAAAAATATGTTAAGGGGCAAATTTCTCATCATTTAAGTTTTCGTCCAGATGATCAATTTTATTATGAGTTTACAGTACAAGATGGAAAGGTACTAGATAAACCTGTATTTAATATTGATAGAGGTGGTTGGACACCAGTTGCTGCTCCACTTTTATCAATTCTTGCTGCTTATAATGGAATTCCAGTTAATCCAAATGATTTAAATGCACTTGGTCAGCAGATTGGTAAAGTTATAGATGGAAGCTGGGAACATGCAGCCCAATCAATCGCAACTGTAGTTAGTCTAAGTTTTAATGAGTAGAATTTTTCAATTTTTATTAGCATTGTAGGGATTCACTTTTTGTAATCAGCCTTGTTATAAGAGATTCTAAAACAGCTATTAATAAATTTTTACCACTCATTCACATTATCTTGATTAGTTTACCACCTTATCATTCATTATATGTCACAAAATAGAAGTCTTTTTTAGGACTTCTGTTTTGTTTGTATACAATACGATAAACAGTTATTTTTTGGAGGTTATACTTCGATTTTTCAAGAATACGTTTAGCTATTAGGTACAATTCATTAAAACAAATTATTAAAGTCTCAAATAACTTACTCCCCCTATTTTTAATTATTTTTAAATACAAAAATTTATTATCTTAAGAATGAAAAACAATAAATATAGGAAAAAATCATCTAGCAATTGTTTAAAGGTCAGGAGAGATAAAATGAAGAAAATAAAAATGAGAAATTTCATTAAAATTAGCATCCTCACTTGTATTACACTAGCAAGTTTAAGTACACCATCTACTATTTTAGCTGATAGTCATTCAGGTTATTCCTATGAATCCAATATAGGATATCAAAATCCAGCGTGGATGTCGAAAATAGAAGATTCTACAAAATTAAGTGAAATATCTATTCCAGGGACTCACGGTACAATGGCTTTACATGGAGCAAGCTTTCTTGATGAAAATTTGACAAGAAATCAAACTATGAGTCTATCCCAACAATTAAATTCTGGAATCCGATATGTAGATATGCGTGTTAAACGTGTAAAAGATTCTTTTGCAATGTATCATGGCATTGTAAATCAAAAAGCTGTGTTTGAAGATGTATTAAAAGAGACAATTCAATTTTTAAAAGATCATCCAACAGAAACAATATTAATGCGCCTAAAAGAAGAAACTACTCATGAGATTGGATCTCTATCATTTGAGGAGATATTTTTAAAATATAAAAACGTTAATGCTTCATATTTTTGGAACCCTAACTCCGTACCAACTTCAGATAGAAATAATCCTACTTTAGGAGATACCCGCGGAAAAATTGTAATCTTACAAAACTTTACATCCACTCAATTGTACGGTATTGATTACGAAGGTTTGAATATACAAGATAAATTTGAAATTGGTGGCGGACCAGACGAAATATATGCAAAATGGATTGCGATAAAAACCCATCTACAAAATGCAAATACTAACTTTAATAATGGAAAAATTTATCTCAACCATTTTAGTGGTACGGGGGGCGCAGCGGCATTTTTAAATAATGTATATCCTTGGTTTATTGCAAGCGGAAAAGAGAGCAGAAATACTGATAGTAGTCCTAAATTGATTCAAACGAATTCCACAAATGCATGGAGTGATTTCCCTCGCGATAGAAACGGACAAGTATACTATGGGGGAATGAATACACTTGGGACCGAAATCTTACAACAAGGCGTAATTAAACATTCTGGTATCATCGCAGCTGATTTTCCTGGTCCAGGTTTAATTGATAGTATCATTAAATTAAATGGTATACATTCTAATGAAAAAGAAATATTAATTTCGCAAATATCATCTGAATCTAGTCCTTTATCCGGGCAACAAAATCGATCCAGTCAAAACTTTAAAATTGATAGTTTACCTGTAGGTACCAAAGAATTAAAATGGGCTATTGAGCCTTCAGAAAAAGATTATTCTTCTACTATCGCTTTCAATGTAATGATTGATGTTTCCCTAGGAATAGATTCTACTCGTTGGAAAAACATTTCACATGGATCTAGGACTGAAGCTTACACAAATACTAAATACTATATTGCAAATCCAATGGGTGCCACTAACAAATTCACAGTGAAAATATACGCTATTACAAATTAGAAAAAAAGAATCCCAATGAAATTCCATTGGGATTCTTTTTTAATTTCATTTCGTAAACATTAGGATGGGGTTTAAATCTTATTGATTTATCATTTAAATCATAAAATAATTCATATTTGGAACAGCCCTTAATTTTCAAAAGAAAACCCAAAAATGTTAACTACCTTTTCCCACCTGTCACATATTCAAAACTGGCTTCCAAAGCGATAAGGCAAAAATCCAATTTGAGTCGCCATTTCCTTGATGATTTTGAACTGCTTCATACACTTTTCCCTCATGTACTACTCTATCGCCTTTAGTATATGCTTTTCTTGCATCCCATTTTTCATATGTGGAATCCTCTGACTTTGTTGTTACATTCAAAACATCACTTCTACTAGATTCATTTCCAGCTAAATCAACCGCCGTCACTACATATTTATACGATGTATTAGCCTTCAAATCTTTATCCATAAAGGATGTATTTACCGCTGTCCCAATTTTATTCATAACCCCAGCGCTTTCTCTATATACAATATAATGGTCAACACCTACATTATCTTCAGACGGACTCCACATCAAATCAACAGTTGTCGCTGTTGTACCCATACTATGTAATCCTTTTGGTTGAGTTGGAGCCTCTATATCTGGGATTGCATGTGTTGTCTTAACCTTTAGTTTTTCACTTTCTTTTGATATGTTTCCAGCAGAGTCTAATGCCTTTATTGTATAGGTATATTCCGTATCTGCTTTTAGTTTTTTATCAATAAAAGTTGTACCTGGTACCGTATCAATTACTTCGCCATTACGTAACACTTGATATTCTTTTACACCTATATTATCAGTAGAGGCCTTCCATGTTATTTCAACACTATTGGCAGAAACTTTAGAGGCATTTAATTCAGTTGGTTGACTTGGAGCTACTGTATCAGGAGACTCATTATTTACTAAATTTACATCAATTACATTATAAAACGCATTTGACGTATCTGATACATCCCATACAGCTAAAATAACATGATAACCATTACGATCAGTTGGTACATTAATTGTATGTGTTAAATTATTTGATGCGGCCGAACCGTCATGTTTAACAGTTCCAATTGGTTCTAATTCAGCACGTGTTAATGGTTTATTAGGATCCCATCCCTTTTTTGTAATGTAATAATGCCATTTACTTGTAGGATGTGCTGCTGTATATTTCCATGTAAATGTATTTGCTCCACCCTTAATTGTATTTTTGAACCAACGATTTGTTGTTTGTTGGTCAAGAGTTCCTCCAAATAGTCCTCCTGCCGAAGCGATTTTACCATCAATCGGTCCACCATCTGGAAACCCTTTAGGTGCTTCTAGACTTTGAGGTTCATACATTACATTTCCACAATTTAAATTTAATGCCCCATAATCCTGACTACATAAAGCAGCACGGCTACTTGGCTTTTCAACAAATCCATGTGCATAAGCACTTTGAGGAATCATAGTAATAGCCGTTACCCCTGCAGCTAAAACACAAGCACCAATTCCTTTTTTACTTTTTCTTAATCTTTCCAATTTAGATGTTAATTTCAAATTCATTCTTGTCCCCCCAATATATTATTGTTATCGCTAATATAATAGCAATATAGGGATAAACAAACAAATCACCAATTAATATATTAATATCTCTCCTAAATTGGTACATTTATTATTATTTTTAATCTCCTATAAAAATAAAGTAAATACAATTACGCTATTTTGTAACATTATGTATTTAAAGAAGAATAAAAACCTCATTTTATTTCACGAAAAATTCAAATATTAAAACGGATAGTTAAATCATGTAGGAAAAATAAATTTTTTATATTACAAAAAAGCAAAAAAAGTCTGGAAGAAACCGATTATATCCGTTTCTTCCAGACTTTCACTTCTTTTATACCTCTCACAAATCCTTTAACCTTAAACATATACACTTGAAGTTAAAACCCACATAACTAATATAACCTATATGTTGACTAGCTTCTAAATGTTAAAATTCATAAATTAATAGTAACAGACCAATTAAAACAAGCCATTTAGCAAACACATATAATATTCTTACTAATTCAATCTAACGCTTAATTACTTATAAAATAACTTAAGGTATCTAGCTTAACTGTATTTTCTTTATTAATACCATTGTCTACCCTGCATTTCCTTACTTTAAACAGATCATCAAGAGATTGTTAATGTTTAAGGAAAAGCTATTTTTCATTATCATATTCTAAAAATTTATTATGTTATTTTTATCTAATAAGGCACAGAAACAAAGGGTAAACTTCAGTGTGCTTGAGAAACGTTCTTAGGGTAAAACGTTTAAAGGGTACTTTAGTACTGAGTTTTTATTAAATGTTCCTGTACCTAATATTTAAATTAACGTATGTCAAAATATTTTACAATACGAGTGTGAAACGTTACATATTTCTATATAGAATGATACATTTCATCAGCACGCCTCTTCTAATATTGATGCTAAATATAGAAAATTCAGCTCGTTAGGATTTAATTTTAGAATTCTCATAAAAGCATATGATAGATTAGGCACGTAATTGTCACAAATTAATAGTCTATATACTTTTTAATTACCTATGAAAACTCTATTACCACTTTATTATTTACTCCTAAACTAAGGCACATCTATACCTACAATTTCTTAAAACTCTTTTAGATAATATTTCAAAAGAGTCGATAGTTTTATTTTTTTATTTTTTTTATTTTTTTATTGTACATTTGTGCATTTGATGTTAGGATTATGCCTATTAAAATTGAATCCTAACGATTCTTCTTTATAATTTCTATATTTTAATTGTTAAATAAAAATATAGATTCTGATATATATATTCAAAATCAGACCTAAAATGTTTTTATTTCACAATAATGTCGTGGCATACCTTTAGAATGGAAAGATATATGCAACAACGTGTTAAGGGGTTACAGGAGGAACAAAAATGAGAGACTTTTTTGATGATAAGTACAAAAATATTGAATTAAAAAGGAGGTTAATAAATTTAATAAGTGAAATTAGCGAATTCAAAGGAAAATTAGCTGCTTATCAGGAACAAAACCCTGACATATTTAATAGTTTAGAAAAAACTATACCACTACATTACATAAAAAATTTCACAACTATTTATGAGGATATAAAAGTTCCTAATAAAAGATTAAAAGAACTTATTTTAGATGATATAGTACCTCAAAATATTTCTGAAGATGCTATTTTTTGCTATTATCAAACACTTTCTTTTATACATAAAAACTCCTGTACTTTATTAATTAATCCAGCAACTATACAGGAATTACATTTTCAACTAATACATTACATTACCTCTGACAGTGCCAAATGGCGTGAAAAACCTTTTATTATTCCAGGAGTTCCAGAACATGGAATGCACTTGAATAGTTACCGCATTCTTCCGCATGAACTTATCCCACAGTTTATGGAGCAATTATGTGATCAATACAACTCATTAAATACTAGTAAGGGGCTACATTCACTTTTATTAATAGCTCGTTTTATATTAAATTTTTATTGCATAGTCCCTTTCAATCAAGGTAATAACAGGCTGGCATTTATGTTAATGCAATTGCTGTTAATTAAGAGTGGACATACATTTGTAAAATATGTATGTTTGGATAAATATATTAAGAAAAACGAATCTGATTATTACAATTCGATTTATAAATCTTCCGTGAATTGGTACTGCGAGGAACATAATAATAGTTTTTGGTTAAAAACGTTTTTAACAATTATATTAGAGGCTTACAAAGATCTTCATAACACAGTTCTAGATTCTATATGTAAACATACTAAAGTTGAGAGAATTCAGGATTTTATACTTAAACAAAAACAACCTTTTACTAAGGAAAGTATTCGTAACACTTATCCAGACATTGCAGAAAGTACAATCAGTAAGGCTTTAAATTCCTTGCAAGTGTTTGGCCATATTAAGCTAGTTACAAAAGGAAGAAACGCAACGTGGATTAAGATTTGACCATACTTTCAATACACATGAGGTTTAAAAATTCAATTATAACCTTATCATTGAATTTCATTTTAATTTTAAGCTAATATTACTTTTTTAGTTATTTCTAATTCCAACAAAACATTTTATAGGAAAAGGTCCGCTTTCCCCCGCCTTTTCCTATAATCAAATGAAATATAAACATAAAATAATTGTCGAAAAAAGTCTAATTTTAATATTTTTTCTTTATTTTCTGGTTGTAAACGCTTCTATTTCGTGTTACCATCTTAATCAAACAATAGATGGTCATAAAAATGAAAGTATTTCTTTCCCTTAGAAACATATAAACGTACGGTAATCTCAAGAAAATAAGGCCAAAGCAATATTTGATACCTACCAAAATAATTAATAGGAATTTTGCGCATATATTTTTCTGTTAATTCAGAAAATGCATTTTGTCCCTAAACAAAATTTATTAGTGCGCAAAATTCAAATACACTAGAACACCCAAATAAATGAAATATCCTTTTTCATTGAGTGTTAAGGTATGAAAAAAAGAATTCTTCCTACAAAATTCAGCTGATTAACTTAAAGGCATCTACATTAATACCTTAATCGCCATCTATTGTTGATAACATATTTACCAACTATGAAAAAGAGCCTATCAAGGGTTCTTTTTTATTATAATCATTCAAATTTCAATTCTTATCTTGATACTTAGATTTCCACACAAATTACCTCTATTTTTTGCTCTCAATTATTGAATTAATAATATAGCACATCAAATTTTATGAAGTCTTAGCTCCAATTTTTTTTAAATTAGTGAATAAAATTCAATCATATAAAAATAATAACTACAAGTAATCGTTATATATTAAAGAGGTGTCAATTTTGTCCTTAAATGAAGAGACCTTAGAAACTAAGACAGATAAATCCATTGAAAAGATCCAAACAAGTAACTTAAAACAACTTAAACATACACTAGATGATATCTTTGATATTAGTGCAGATTTGATTGAACATCCTTTGCAATTAAAAACAAACACGAATATTTTACTATATTATTTTGAAGGCCTTACAGATGGTATTGCATTAAAAGCCAATGTTGTTACACCATTATTACAAGAAGTAAATGAAGACAATCAAATATTTAATTCTAATATTATTGCTACTCATACCAAAATAGTATATACATGGAATGAAATTAAAGAAGGATTACTTGAGGGGCAATGTGTACTGTTTATGGAGGGTGAAAAGCGATCACTTCTAATAAATACAAAAGGCTGGGCAGAGAGAGCAATTCAAGAACCGATTTCAGAAGTTACTATTAAAGGATCACATGATGGTTTTATTGAAAATGCCGCAAAAAATATAGGCCTTATTCGTCGTTATATTCCTTCTACAGAGTTGAAAATCAAAAAGCTGACGATTGGAGAACGAGCCACTTCTTTAGTCTATTTGATTTACTTAGGTGATGTAGCAAACGCAGATGTAGTCCAAGAAATAGAAACTAGAATCTGTAATATTAAAACGGATGCGGTATTGGGCATTGGAGAACTATCTAATTATACAAAAGATCAAAATTGGACTCCTTTTCCACAGGCTTATTTAAGCGAACGTCCGGACGCCATTTCAAATCATATACTTGATGGAAAAATAGCAGTATTAGTTGATAGATCTCCTGGCGCGATGATTGTCCCAATGAATTTAATTGGATTTTTTCAGACTCCAGATGACTATAATATACATTGGCTCATTGCATCGTTTTTTCGTTTATTACGATTTGCAGGATTTATTATAGCGATTTTTTTACCCGCAATTTATATTGCTATCGTCTCTTTTCACTTTGAAATCATTCCTTTAGATTTATACACTTCTATTGCAACGTCAAGAGTCAAAGTCCCTTTCTCTCCCTTACTGGAAGCTTTTATAATGGAAATCACACTAGAAATGCTACGTGAAGCTGGTATTCGCTTACCACAGCCAATAGGACAAACAATTGGAATTGTTGGAGGGATTGTAATTGGGCAGGCGGCTGTTCAGGCTGGTCTTGTGAGTAACGTTATGGTTATTATCGTATCTATTACTGCCATTGCATCATTTATTGTTTCTAATTACGATTTATCAAGTTCTATACGCCTTATTCGTTTTCCAATGATGTTATTGGCATATTTTTATGGCATTGTAGGTATTGTTAGTGGATTAATGCTCTTATTTGCTCATTTTGTTTCGCTAACTTCCTATGGTTCACCATACGGATTGCCAATCGCACCATTTCGTCTCCAAGAGCTAAAAGATTCATTTGTAAGATTTCCTATTTCTATGATTACCACCCGCTCGAGTACAGGGCAGCCGAAACAAAAAAAGAAAAAAGAAGGTAGTTCGCATGGGGAATCTTAAATTCCAAAACATAACCTTATTTGAATTTATTGTTTTCATTCATTCACTGCAACTAGCCTCAGGTATGTTAATTATGCCAAGCCCACTTGCTACTACCGCTGGCACAGATGGCTGGATTTCTATCATTTTGGGTTGGATAACCACTTCTATAATTGGCGTATTTATTATATTAATGTTACAAAAAAACCCTAACAAAAATTTCTCACAGATTTTAAAAACATACTTTGGTAAATGGCTAGGTACAATTCTTTTTCTTTTATATGCTTTTTATCTATTTTTTGCTGGTTTTAATACTTTATTAAAGGCAACTGATATTGTAAAAGTGTGGATATTCCCTTCCACTCCTGCTTATCAAATCACCATATTATTACTATTGCCTTTTATTATTTTAGTCCTGAGTGGGTTAAGGGCTCTTATTAGTTATTCTATGCTTGTTTTCTTCTTCACTACTTGGATGCCACTATTTCTTCTTTTTTCATTAAAGAGTATGTATGCTCCTTTACACCTACTTCCTATTTTTAAAGATGGCTTATACCCTATTGTAAAGGCAACGAAAGAAACCATTACCCCTTATGCCGGCTTAGAAATTGCATATTATATATATCCGTTCTTACAAAAAAAACAACAAGCTATAAAGGGAATACTAATTGCGAATACTGGAACCATGTTTTTCTATCTATATGTGACTATTCTTTCTTATATATACTTTAGTCCGGAGGGGATAAAAGACGTAATTTGGCCAGTATTTCATCTGTTAAAAGGAGTTCGTTTTTCTTTCATAGAACGATTAGAAATTATATATATCGCTTACTATTTAATTGTATTTTCCACTACAATATATCCATATTTATTTTTCAGTTTTGAGTCTGTGACCATTTCACTTCAAAAAAACGCTCGCAATTGGGCGCTGGTTGGTTTTATGGTATTAATAGTCGGCTTATTTATTTTTCTAAATCCCAATGTGGATCAATATTTATTTATATATTCTCTTATGGATATCTTAAATATCATTTTCTTTATTCTATTACCAATCTTATTTTTCGCTTACAGCATTCTTTTTGCTTGGGTTACTAGGAGGAAACAACTTTGATTCGAAAATGGATATGGATTGTAATTTGTTGTATATGTTTAATTGGTTGTAGTCAGAGAATTCCTCTTGAGAAGGTTTCATTAATCCTATTAATTGGCTTGGATAGAGCCCCTAATGGAGACATAAAAGTTGGCACAAGCATCCCACTCTTTCATCATAAACAGCAACAAAGTACTATAGAGCAATGGACCCAGGCATCAACTGTATATAATGGCTTCAGTAAGATAGATACAAAGTTAACGGGCTATATGACAGCCTCCAAAGCTGAAATCATTTTAATTGGGGAAAAATTGGCGCGAGAATCAAATTGGTTGCAGGAACTTGATTCTTCTTACCGTGATCCTTACGCTACCATTAATGCTAAAGTAGTACTTGTAGATGGACCTGTAGAAGAAATTTTTACAATTAATAAGCCAGATAAACCATCACTACCATCTTATATAAGTAGTGTAATCGAATCCTCCATTCAAAATAATCAATCCGTTTCTTCTACGATTCAACAATTAACGAGAGAACAAAATGAAGAAGGAATGACACAAATTGTTCCAGTTATCCAAAAAACAAAGAATGAAATTGACACGATAGGAATTGCACTTTTAGATCGACAAGGAAAATATTTAACTCGTATCCCTAAAAAAGAGGTTAAGTTCTTCAATCTTATAAATAAGTCAAAAAATACAGGCCGGATGATACTACACCTTGCGCTTCCTCCTAAAAAGTCCAACAAAAAAACAAACACTTCTATCTTCGTACAGAATGCGAAAAGGAAGATAGATGTTAATTTTAAAAACGGAAAGTTTGTATTTAATCTCCAAATAAATGCTAATGTAGCTTTAATAGAAAAAACCAATGCGAATTTAATTAAGGAGCATTATGATAATAAAAAAAATATAAATAATTTAGAAAACGCTATCGAAAAAGAAATTAATAAGGAATTACAAAATATGTTGGATGAAATACAGCAGAATAAAATTGATCCAATCGGATTATCCCTATATGCTAGAGCTTTTCAATATAAACAGTGGAAAAAACGAAAAGAAGATTGGTTGCAAGCGTTAGCAGAGGCTAAAATAAATGTAAAGACACATGTCAAAATAAAGGATACTGGGACCATTAGAAATTAAAATGGACTAGTCTATTTTTCTGCTTAAAAGTTTTTCTAAGTGGGTTTTCCCTCTTCAATATTTATCATGTAAAAGGTGCTAATTCAAAGAAAACTCTACTCGTTAAATGCTAACCAATAGGGTTTTCTTTTTTTATCTAAGTATTCTTTTAGAAAGACAACAATTTTACTACAGTAATCAAGGACTGGTTTCTAATTTAAGTTACTGGAGAGTAAATAACTCTGGTGCAATATCCCTACCAGCTTTCATTCCAATAGCAACTCTATGATATAACGTCAAAGATAAAATCCCTTAACTTAGGTATCTTAACTTTTAAAGTTTATACAAATGCCTTAGCTCTATGTACTTTGATATGTAGGTCCACATCAATATGTTATTGCATCATATACTGAACAGATAATTTAAATTACTTTTAAAAAGGAGGATGAGCATGAACCTAGAAGATATACAAAAATCCTATAGCGTAATCGTAAGTTTAGGAGGATTATGTCAAGTACCAATCAAATCAAAAGACATCATTTAAGAACATTTTCTGGACCTCTAGATTGGTTTTATTATCCATCACTTTCAGATGTAAACAGATTACTTCAAAATCGATTTGAAAAATTTATGAAGTTAGAAAAAATGGTCATAGAAGGTTCAGAAAGTTACGGTCTTATTGAATCAGAATTTGATAATCAAACTAAATGGGCAGAACGAATTACCTACTGTATAAAGGACACTTATTATAATTGTTTTTCAATGCATGATTTTCCTATTAATTAAGAAAAGGATTGGAAATCAACCTATCCTTCTTTTAAAGCTAAATTGGACACTAGAATTAATCGATTCCTTGAAAAAAATAAATAGTAGTGAATCCATTTTATTCATTAGAATTTGGGGAAATCGAGATGAAGCGGTTGAATTATAAAACGTATTATCTGAAATTACAAATTTAAAAAGAATTCCGCCTACTAACACCTTTTTGTTGCACCTATTCATTTATTTCAATATAATACTTTTCCATCTCGTATATGCAATAGACAATGATAGCTAAACTCCAACTGACACCATAATAATTATGTGTGTAGAAGTCATATCCCGCCTTAATACCTTTCTCTATTACAACCAATGTAAATCCTAAAGCCACCCATTTGTTAATTTTCATTTTAATAAACGTTAAAGAGATCATTATTAAAAATAAAATATTTGTAAGATGATTTATCATTAGCTCATATTTTTGAATGTATACTGCCATTATACAAGCAACGATATTAGTCGCAATGCCAAAGGCAACCACCGCTCCCCAAATCCTGTCCGAAAGTCCCACTCCTTAGTCAGTCCCTTCCAAAATAAATATCCTTTTCTTTAATTCGTTTCTACACCCTATTCAAGGTATGCTAAATTATCCTTGTCTGATGAATATCTATTTATCTTTTCATATAGAGCAAACAAAATCTTTACTCATAATTTTTTCTTTATTAGGCAAACTATGTCTAAGCCGTTTGAACTAGCGGCTTCACCCTTCTGGTAATGGGATAGCACAATTTATTGAATTGACTAACTCATTCAACCCACTGGCACCGGCAGGCAACAAAATAGTTGTCTGCCATATTCATGTATACTTTTTCTAATTTCATTACAAATCAAGTGTGTACTGTACTAATTTCAAAAAGAACGGAATTTCATTTTTGAAAATGTAAAAAAGATAAGGTCCTGTCTACTTTTGGTATAGAACTTTTTCTTTTCACATATACTATTTTTAAACCTGTTTACCAATACCTGTCCTATTAGTGCCTTGAATTCCTCCTAAAAGGGGCGGCAGATACGACTGCATGCCCTTTTTATTTACGTTGCTGTTCTATATTCAATAAAACAATTAAAAACTAAAAATGTGATATTACATATTTTTTTCAGTTAAGATTATGTTAAGATTTACTTTGTAGTCGAATTATGGTTTCGTATCTAATTAAGCAATATGTGAACTGTTTACCTAAAGAAAAGACACCCAAAAGGTGTCTTTTCTTCTTTTAATCTAAAAAATATTTTCCTCTTCAGTAAGATCCAATTATCCCTCTAATCTAAACCTCATATTTAGAAGCAATTTAATCAAGGTATTCAAAAGTTTTCGCCTATTTCAATATGCCTATAGTTTAATTTCAAATCACATTTCCAGCACTATATTTGCTTTCTTACAGATTTTCTATCTTGTTCTTAATTCTGTCAAAATCCTCATGTAGCTATACAAAGAATTTATGCTATTATGATGCTAAGAAACTATGCGTTCCCTTAACCCTGTATTTTTACAGGGTCTTTGTTTATTTTATTTACTTTTATTGGCTTATAAGATTTAATACACAACCAATTTCAATTAAAACCATTTAAATGTTAGTTAGAATTTGAAATAATATATCTATTAGCTTTTTTAACAAATAAAATCTAATATTAAATTTCTAAATGTATACTGTACTAAATGCCAGTTAACACTATATACATAGTGTTAACTATATTGATTGAATATTAGCAACAGTAAGTATAAACATTATCAATTTACTATATATTACATTTATGTAAAAATAGATGTATGTTAAGCTTATTCAAAATCTTTCCCCTAATAAAGATTTGAAGTAGCATTTCATGATTCTCCTTACTGTTAATATGCCTTGAAAAAGAACCCTATAGGGTTCTTTTTCTTTTCATTATAACCTCAATAAGTCCTTATTTAACATGCAAAAAGGACTGCTAATTACTTGCAGCCCTTTTACATGTTAATATACACTTGTATTAAATACTTAACACTTTCTTGTATTAGGCATTTATACAAACTAAACATGCCATTATTTAGATATATAACACTTCAAAGTTTAGAAGTATACAATAACAAATCTTTCCCAACTTCCAGCTACATAACTAGTAGCTGTTAATTCTCTACCACCATTTGCTGATATATATCTACTATTACTTAGTGCTTGTAATACATATATCCTATTATCCCCACCATTATATAAGATAAATTTTTCCCATGCCCCAATTGATGTACGATCTGCTACTACTCTACCATTTGGCTCAAACGAAACATACTTCCCATTACTTTTAGCTTTTAAAGCGTACGTATATAATTCCCCAGTCGGAATTAATTCAAATTTCTCCCATTCATTAACTGCATTACGATTTGCTATTACATTTCCCAAAGGCTCAGCAGAAACATATTGTAAATTTGCTGCCTGTATAGCAACTGTCCAACTTCCATTAAATAAATTCACGCCTTTTAGTGAACCTGCTTTTGATAGATTGGCTGCCGATACATCATTCGATGGTGTAATCATCAATATCATTAAAACCATCGGCAACATCATTAAAACTAACTTTTTTGAGATTGTATTACCACTTGCACATGTTATGAACCCCTTCATTCTCATTCCTCCCTTAATATACATAGAACTCATATACATCATACCAAATGTGTAAAATATTGTAATGAAAGGGAGGGTTTATCAATAAATACCTTACTATTCTGTTTCTTTTTTCTCAAATCTATAGCACTTAAACATTTATCAATTCTCAAGCACATTTTTTAAATTTTCCCCCCTGATAAACAAATGTAGCAGTTGATGGCAAGGAGAGTATATACAAAAGAGAGAGTATTTTCATTTCACTTTTCTTTAAATAATAGCCAAATAGCCGTTCATAATGAACGACTATTTGCATCTAACTAATAATGAGAAGGTTCTTCATGTTAATCTATTTTGTTTAATCCCGTTGAAGTAACTTGATAGGTTCTTTTTTTGCCTATATATTCTTGTTTATTATTCTCAAGGTTAATAAGTGTAGCGCGTGTCTTTTCCTTTACTGCTTCCCCTTCTATATGGGTAAACTCAATGTAATCTCCCACTTTTACGGGCACTGTTTGGATTTCAGCAGTTTGTTGTCTGTTTCCCACTATTTCCTTATTATACACAACACTACCGGTTGAATTCTTTACTGTAATACTTGCATACGTATTATTAAAGTAAGAATGGGGTACGCCTGCTTCTAAATTCACCTGCATTTTCTCTGTTGTCCTATTATAATCAACTTTTGCGATTTCTCTATCACTATATCCTTTTAAAGACCACCCAAAATGATTTCCATCTAAAACCGTTGTTTCTGGCATTTTTTCTACTTTCTTCAAGCCTTCTTTTGTAACTTCGTACATGACTTTTTTTCCAAAGCTTTCTTGTTTACTGCTGTCTACATTTATTAAAGTAGCTCTATGCACACCTTCTAGGTGTGTCAACTCAATATAATCTCCTACTTTAACTGGAACTTTTTGCGATTCAGCATTTTGTTGTTTGTTTCCATAAATGTCTTTATTGTATACT
The DNA here is from genome assembly GCF_016483575.1 of Bacillus cereus group sp. N12. Lineage (NCBI taxonomy): Bacteria > Bacillati > Bacillota > Bacilli > Caryophanales > Bacillaceae > Bacillus > Bacillus cereus group sp. N12. The sequence continues at coordinate 11,544 of NZ_JAEHBO010000033.1, read as the reverse complement.
ACTTTCCCTGTTGCATTTTGTACTTTAATACTCGCATACGTTTCATTAAAATAATGATGCGGTACGCCTGCTTTTAAGTCGATTTGCATTTCTTCTGTCGACTTATTGAAATTAACTTTTGCAAACTCGAAATCACTAATTCCTTTTAGTGACCATGCAAATTGATTTCCATCCAAAATTGTTGCTTCTGGCATTTTTTCTACTTTCTTCAGACCTTCTTTTGTAACTTCGTATATGGCTTTTTTTCCAAAGCTCTCTTGTTTACTATTATCGACATTTGTGAAAGTAGCTCTATGCACACCTTCTAAATGTGTTAACTCGATATAATCTCCTACTTTGACTGGTACCTTTTGTGATTCAGCATTTTGTTGTTTGTTTCCATAAACGTCTTTCTTGTATACTACTTTTCCTGATGCATTTTGTACTTTAATACTCGCATACGTTTCATTAAAATAATGATGCGGTACGCCTGCTTTTAAGTCGATTTGCATTTCTTCTGTCGGCTTATTGAAATTGATTTTAGCAAACTCGAAATCACTAATTCCTTTTAGTGACCATGCAAACTGTTTTCCTTCTAAAATATTATTTCCATTAGGCATATCTGGTTTAATTCGATTAGAATCCGTACCCTTCCAAATTTCTGCTGTTAAAAGTGGATATCCTAATGCAGCCACTTTTTGAATGGTATCGTTATTTGGACGTAATCCCCACTTCTCAAAGAAAGGAATCAAATTTTGTTTGGCTACTTTTGATGCTGAAATCATAAATAATTGTTTTTTATTTTCGTCAGTTTGTGGAAGTTCACCTGAAGGCATGTCTCTATACAATTGATGCAATTTAGGATAAAAATCCTCTCCATACGCTAACTGTAGTTGCCAAAGCATAACAAGTTTTACAAAAACATCACTAATTTCGTCATAATTTTTATTCGCTTGTTCTAGATATTGAAATGCTTTTGGATAAATTCCACTTTTCTCTAAGTTGGATGGTTGATTAAATGCTTTTTCTACAGAAAGGCTGTATATATTATTTTGTACTTCTGTCATATTATAAAACTTCCAAGGTGATTGTTGTCTCAAATGTCCTGCCTCGTGCCATGGACCCCAGCCATCTTTTACAAATTTATTAATATCTAACACGTATTGGATTGCATCTCCTACATATGCAGTTCGATAAGAAGTTGCATACATATAATAATCAGGAGAATGATTTTCCTCTACGTAATGAACATAATGTTTATCTACTTGTTCTTCGGATAATCCAGCTACTTTGTCTTGAATTCGAGTAGCTTCATCCATCTTTTTTAAGAGTTGTACAGGATCTGTATTAGAACCCAACAAATATTTCTTAACACGTGCCGGGCTGGCCGTTATTAATACACGTTCTCCTTTTAGCTCCACTGCATGTGCATTAGGATATTGGTCTAGCATGTTTATTAAATCTTGTTTCGTATGCTTGCCTAGTTCAAAGAAAGGAGTATTCGTTCCACCTGTTGTGATTGTTGTTCGAATGGTACCACCTTGTTGTTTATTATAAAAATATATCATCCCCCCATTTGGAGATTGGATTGTGTTTATACCAGGTTTTAATGTGAATGATTTTATCTTAGAATCTTCTCTCCAAGAAGCATCATACGAATACGTTCCAATATATACCTGAATATCTTGATTACCTTCTACATTAATCGTTATTTGTTCATTTGGCTTTGCATATAAACCAGTTGGTTCATATGGACTAAATGCCATATTTTTTCTTTCCTGTTGTTTCAGTACCTCAACATCCCCTTTTCCTGGGACCGTAAATGCTCTATTTTCTGATTTAACTGACTTTTCACTTTGCAGTGATGTCGATAAATTTTTTTGCTGCTGCCTTTCCTCTGCAAAGACATCTGATGAAGAAGCCATTCCAGAAGCAAGTATAGTTAATGTTGCAGTAGCTACAAGTATTCTTTTGGTTTTATGCTTTGATTTATTCCCCATAGTATCTCCCTCTCATTCCCTTGATAAATTTAAAAGTTTTCATTTCCTTAGCATGTGTTTACGTGCAAAAACAGTTCATGAACTTGTATTTATTACTTTTTACATAGCCCTCCCTTTATTCTGTTTATAATTATATTTAGATGTTATTTTATGACACATATAAATACAACTTTATAAAATATCTATCAAAAACGTGTATTTATGTTTTAATCTAGTATTCCTAACTGTCTTACAAATCAAATAAATTACACAAAGGTAGTCATTTCGTGTGAATAATACATTAAATCTAATTAATTACAGAATAATAATTCACAAAAAATTAATATTATGTAAAATTCAAGAAAGTAAATAGCTATAGGCGGATTTGTCATATATACATTGACACCGCTAAGTCATTTACTACCATCAGAATACTTCATTCTTTTTTCTCTTATAGTTTAAGTTTTTAAATTATTGGGAGATAAAAGCTTCATCTTTTCCTAGGATTCCACAGAAAAGATAGCGTAGTTTTTATATTTTATCATTTTAGCCAAGAAGACTCCTTCCTCGAGGAACGTGAAGTGAATAGGTGGGAGATGAATTGGCTTCAGACAAGGGATGGCAGGAAGTCATCTTAATTATTCGACATACATACATTGTTACTTCAATATCATTCGAATGTACGTTTGTTGTATAATTGGCACATATCAAAATGGGCGTGAAAGGAATGATGATCAATAAAGCATATAAATTTCGTATCTATCCAAATAAAGCACAAACAACCCTAATCTTTCATTAGTTAGCTACTGAAAATACTTTGTTTCAATTGTATGATTAGGGTGTATGATAATAAGTTTAAAAATTATAGAGAAAACCCCGATTTGATTATGTTTCAAAATAAAAGTAAGCCTATAACTCAAAATTACATGTATCTTGGCAGTACCCCTATATTTACCTTTAACAGTACAATTTTTTCATTTTGGGGATACTTCAAAATGTAAAGTTGATGGGCATGTATGGTAACCCCTGCTAGTGTAATCCAGTAACAACATCAAAAAAAATGCTCCTAGATTTATCTAGGAGCATTTTTTTTAGGAAACACTCTTCTTTACCTACTTACCAACCTTTTTATAACAATCATGTTTGACAACTTGACGAATAACTATCTATTTTTTTCTTGAGTTTAAGCATTTCTAAAATATCTACAACAATTGTATTTGTTAGAATATTTACCACATATCCAGCTAATTTTAAGGAAGGATTATCACGATAAGGAAATTGCACATAATCCCCTGGTTTTACTGTAATTATTTTTTTCCATATAAATAATAAACAAACTGCCCTATCAGTAGGGGGTGTTTATTAGATATTTTTAAGATCGTTTACTACTAACTTCTTTTTGCTTAAATAAACTGCTCGATCCGATTTTTTTGCAACTTCTTGTGAATGTGTCACAACAATTACACATTTATTTTCTTGATGAGCGAGCTCCTGGAACAAATCAATAATGTCATTTGCTGTTTCTTCATCAAGGTTTCCTGTCGGCTCATCCGCAATCAGTAAATTAACATTACAAGATAGTGCTCGAGCAATTGCTACACGTTGTTGTTGTCCGCCGCTTAGTTGCAAGACATTTCGTTTCGCTTCTACTTCTGTGAGTCCTACCTTCTCTAATAATTCTAATGCTCTTGCTTTTTTATTTTGTACCTTCACACCTGTAATTTCCATTGCCGTTAATACATTCTGAAGAGCCGTCATATAGGTAATCAAATTATAGGATTGGAAAATTACAGATACATATTGATTACGGTATTGATCCAAACCAATTTTTCGAATATCCTTGCCGTTATACAGTACATATCCATTTTTAGGTATATCCAGCCCACAACCTAAGCTAAGAGTTGTAGTTTTACCAGATCCAGATGGTCCTAAAATGGTGTAGAAATGCCCTGTTTGAAAAGAAAAATCAACATTATCTAGTATCGTTACTTTCTTTCCGTTACTTTCATAATAATAATTTAAGTTTTTAAATTGTAAAATTGTCTCCATACCGGACCTCCTTATTCATCTTTTAAAAGGATTTGTTTTGGATTTAAACGAAGAATTGATAATGCTGGAAGAATCGTTGCCAGGATAGCGATCCCTAATCCAATTCCCCCTATTTTTCCTAAATCTTCAGTTGAAATACTTACATCAATATTATCTACTGGATCTACTTCTGCAGTAGGATTACCACTAAGTAGTGCTATAGGATCTTCTGGTCTATCTTCATTCTTTTCTATTTCACTAGATAGCAGATTATCACCGATTTTTTGAGAAATTTTCTCTCCTGTTGATAAAGATAAACCAAATGCTAATATGGCAATACATACTATCTCAACTAGTAATTGGCCCATTAACTTCCACTTTTTCTCGCCTATAGATAACAAAATTCCCATTTCTTTTCTACGTTCCTTAATAGATAACATAATAATTAATCCTAAAATAGTTGCACCTGCAATGGAGGCAATAATTACAATCATTTTTGAAAAAGATGCAATATTTTCGATTGGACCAATCATTTGTTTATATACCATATCTTGTGCATCCAATTCATAGTAATCTGGTAATCCTAATTTTTTTGCTTCCTCCTTAAATGCATCAATATCCTTAGGGTCCTTTAATGAATACACTGCATTTTCTAATGAATTCATTAAAGAATACGGTACATATATTTGATTAGCAGGCTCTAATAAAGCAAAAGATTGTCCTCCAAAAGATGAGGCCTCATCTTTTGACTCATATATACCTATAATTTCTAGCTCTTTCGTGGTAAGTTCCTGATCCATTACTTCACCTATTTGCAGTTTATCACCAACTTTTAAAGTGTTTTTTTCAGCTAGTCTTTTTTCAATCATAGCAACGTTTTTCCCTACTGTTTTTGGCGTAATGCCCTTTCCTTCAACTAGTTTTAATTTTCTGTCTTGAGCAGCTTCTAATAAAGAAAAGTCTCTAATACCCTGTAAAGTGAAATTTAAATTATTATTTGGGCCAAATGATTGAGCTCCTCCAAGTGATTCGACATAATGGAGTTCTTTCAGCTCAGCATTAGCATTTTTTAGATAATTATAGTGAGCTACATACTTAGAATTCTTTAATTTATCAGCTTCTTTCACTTCGATAGCAGGTACCATTCCTGCTCCACCAGTATTTTGATCACTGTTTATATATTTGTTTATATCTATTATCAAATTAACATTTGCTCCTAATTGTTGTCTGGCCGAATCGGTGGCTTTACTTGATGCACTGTTAATTGTAAATCCAGCAAACACCATATTAATTACAACTAGAAAAATAGCAAGTAATATTAGTGCCTTTCCTTTTCTTAATTTTAAACTTAAAAATGATCGTTTGATAAAATTCATGTTTATAACCTCCTAGAGATTTAGCATAAAGTAGTAATCTGTAGGTGGTATGGAGTTAATCTGGTTCTTTTGTAAAGATTAAAAAATAGTAATAAATTGATAAATGGGTGTTTTTCCGGTTTTGATGCAAAAATATTAAATTTTATGTCTAGCAAATATAGATTGGACAAAATTAAAAAATATTTATATGCAATAATGTGGGTGCACAACACTTACAGTTTACCTAATAATAAAACAGCTAGAACTACAGAGTTAGCTTAATTTAAAAAAGTATGATAGAACACATAGAATATCATCATACTAAAAAGTGAGGTGCAACTCATTCCGATCAAGCTAAAGTTTTATAGCACCCCCAAAACAAAATTTTTAGGCTTTATTGTGAAAAAAAGATTATTTATTGTTTTAGGGGTATTATAAAGTTAATACGGTATTTAAGGTAAACGAATCTCAAACTTCCCTAAAAACCCAAAATCTCCTTGGTGACTTAATTTCCCTTGCTGAATCAATTGGCATACTCGATAGGCTAAATATTTATCTCCTTTACGTTGTTCACTCTCTCCCATTACATCTCTAACTACATGGGATGCATTTTGATATTCATTTGATGTATTTTCTAAAATAGATAGATCATAATAATCCTCAGGCACTGCTACTATTTTTCCTTTTAATATTATTCTTAATATATCCTTTGTTTGAGTCCATCTCAACTACATCAATAAATTTGTTATATTGCGGCTCAACGAAGTGTAGTATTGATGATAGTGTTAAGTATCAATAGAGTTGTTTAAAAATGTTAGTTAGGTTATTCCATTAAAGGATCGTTAGATGTAATAAATATTTTCAAATTAGAGACGATGTGGGATAGAAGCACATTATCATCAAATTAATAAAATATTAAATTATATTAAAATCCTTAAGTGTTGGGTGAACACTTATTTTCCTCATATAACGTATTAACAAGCTGTTTTTAATTTTTGATGAATAATAGAATCTCTTGACTAGACATACCATGGAAAATACAAGTGTACAAAAGTTTCTCTAAAATATATCCCCGATTGACAAATTAATACGCCATCCGATTCTTTACTCAAATTACCAAGGACAGAAGTATCTAAAAAAGCAATTATTTCTTCTTTTGAAACAATATATCGTACCCAAATTTCCTTTAGCTTTTTGTCTGAAATATGAGTGTCTACAAATAAACCATTATCAGGTTCTAATAATTCATCTTCTTCTAACAAAATAGATACACATCTCATATAATCTAATAACCGTATATACTTATTGTATTAATCTATATTAGGCATATCTTCACGCATATAAAACTCTTTTCCTTCCTCGAACCTTGCTTTTACATCTTCCTTTGAATAGACGGTGCCTCTTTCATCAGCTAAACAAGAATATTCTCTAGACTCCCCATTATCTTCTTGTACTTCTACTGGAATAACACGATAAAACTTAGGACCTCTTCTATAAACAGGTATTTATTTCATCACTCTTAGTTTTAAAACGTTTCCTACATAAGCTTAATGACTGATAACTGCTTGCGTTTACCATCACGTATGAAGTTTATGCCAATACTTCCCTTCTGATTAGTTGACAGATTAAGCAACCTACCTTCACGGATACAATTCTTTGAATCAATAAATGCTGGACGGTAAACACAACCCCATGATGATATTTCCAAAGGTATATTTGAATCTGGATGTTTACGCCAACGTTCTTCCTCCTGAGTGTCTATAAGATATTGCTTCTGTGATTCATCAATTTCACGTTCCTCAGCTGATATATCAAGAAATTGAATCAACTCGTTAATAGCTTTATAAGTTTCTTCAAAATTCCCCCACCACTTAACAAGCCTAATTATCATTTATTTTTCTTTATAACCTGATTCTATGATATAATCATAATGAGTCGGGGAATCACTCTCCCCTCTATGTACTTATATTTTATCTATTCATTTTGGCGCTTAGACCTTTAAAGCTAAGCGTCCTTTTTCTTTTTTACCCTATAATTTAGCATCTCGTACTAAATTATTTGCTAATCTTCTCAAAACAAACAATACAGTATCTATTTAGCTGATTAATTCAACATAAGATTAAATGTAGACTATTAATTAGGTATTTAGTTTTTTATTAAACATTATGGTACGTGAAATTTTATATTTCCCCTATAAAAAAAAGCCCCTTGAAAGGAGCATTTATTTTACAAGATACTGTTCTACTTCTTTTAGTAATAATTCTGTACCTTCTGGACTTAATGTTATCTTACCATTTGCTAATGCTATGTTATGATTTGACACTTCTCCTGTTAATGCACAAACACCACCAGGCTGATACTTCTGTAAAACAATGTCTTCCCCTTCTACAAAAATCTCTAATGGTGATTTTTCTTTAATGCCAAGCGTATTTCTAAGTTCCTTTGGAATTACTACACGCCCTAATTCATCTACTTTTCTAGTTACTCCAGTTGCTTTCATCTAGTCTCTTTCCCCATTTCATTATCAATTTGTACCTAAGTTATTCTTAACTATTGTAACAGGCTCTCGCCATAAAGAGGTATTACCACATTACTATAAACCTAACAGAACAGGTTACCCCCAAATAGCCAAAAATGAAATTTTGTGCTATAAAAAATTTTTTCTATTTAGGGCGTACCTTAAAATATTAGCTTAATGTGCATGTGGTGCTACCCCAGTAGGCGATTCAAGCAAAGCATTGTAACAAAAATGTACAGTATTTTTACGGTGCAAATAATTCTTAACGTGGGTTTTATGTTAGTACGTTGGCTGTACCCTATATCACCTATGAAAAACGAATTTTTTGACAATTAACCCTATCATTGTTATTATTAATATAATTTTTAACTTTATTAAATAAAAGGTGGGATTCTATGATAAAAAAAGAAAACAGTGTATTCTATATCTCTATCTTGCTTACAACCTTATTTATTATATGGGGTATAATTCCAGCAAGTTGGATACAAAGCTATGATTTACAAAGTGTTACCTCTTCTTTAAACGCATTTATTCTCAATAAGTTTGGATGGTTTTACTCTCTACTTATGACCACAATGATTATTTTAGCTGGTTATTTAGCATTTTCACAGTATGGCTCCATTCGTCTTGGTAAAGATGATGAAAAACCGCAATATAGTTACCTCTCTTGGCTTTCCATGTTATTTGGAGCAGGAATGGGCATCGGACTTCTCTTTTATGGAATTACTGAACCCATTTCACACTTTGGAGCACCGCTTACCGGTGAACCTGGAACTGAGGAAAGCGCAAAACTTGCTATGCAATATTCATTTTTCCACTGGGGCCTCTTCCCTTGGTCACTTTATGCAATGGTCGCTCTAACAATTGCATATTTTACATTTCGAAAACAAAAAGGTAGTACAATTGGTGCTACAGTTACTCCATTATTTAATCAATCGAAACATTCTCCTATTGGAAAAACGGTAGATATTTTGGCTGTTTTAGCAACTGTATTTGGAATCGTACCATCCGTAGGCATTGGTGCACAACAAATCGCTGGAGGATTAAGCTATTTATTCCCTTCTATTAATAATACAATTGGTACACAACTCGTACTTATTGCAATTTTTACTGTACTCTATCTAACAAGTGCACAAACTGGCTTAGATCGTGGGATTAAATATTTGAGTAACTTAAACTTCTCCCTCGCTGGAATATTACTCGTTTCCTTTTTAATTTTAGGGCCAACTATCTTTATCATGAAGTATTTTACTTCCACACTAGGCTCTTATATTGGAGCATTACCAAGCATGGGATTAAATTTAGGTGCTTTTAGCAAAGAATCCTCTTCTTGGATTGAAAATTGGACTATTTTTTACTGGGGTTGGTGGATTTCATGGTCTCCATTCGTCGGTACATTCATTGCCCGTGTTTCTCGTGGACGTACAATTCGTGAATTTATTATCGGCGTCGTATTAATCCCAACATTCATTTGTACATTTTGGTTCGCTGTCTTTGGCGGTACAGCTATTCATATGGAAATGTTCCAATCACTTGGAATTGCTGATGAAATTGCGAAAAATGGTACCGAAATTGGTTTATTCGCTGTCATTTCGCATTTACCATTCTCAACATTTTTGACCATTATTGGACTAACTTTAGTCGCAACATTCTTCGTTACCTCTGCTGACTCCGCAACATTTGTTGTTGCTATGCAAACAAGCAATGGTAACTTATCACCGAAAAACAGTTTGAAGCTTATTTGGGGATTAACAATTGCAGCTATTGCAGCCATTCTCTTGCAAGCTGGTGGGTTAAATGCACTGCAAATTGCAGCGATCATAGCAGCTTTACCATTCTCTCTTGTAGTCGTTCTTATGGTCACGTCGCTCTTTAAAGAATTACGAAAAGAGAATATCATTACTCAAACGAAACAATCACCGCAAAAAATAAAAAAAGTTATATAATAGAAAAGCACCTCTTCTTTGCTAGAGAGGTGCTTTTCTATTATATATAACCTTACTGTATGGGGGTACCGCCACATTGCTATCAAGCTAATATTTTGAAGCATCCCCAAAACAAAAAAATTGTACATTTTCATCTGGAGATGTCAATTTTCTCGTTTTGGAATATTTACTTTTCTTAGGTTGATGGGCATGTGACAAGACCCCTTACACTATAAAATTAATTACTATTTTCAAGTCTTTCTATAAATGTGATTTGTAGCATACATCTGCCACAATTTAAACCATAACTTTCCCCGGAACGTTAAATATAAATAACTATAAATAAGAGTGTCACATACCATATTATTCTACTTTTCACATTTTGCATTTTTAGCTCTCCCTTATTCTTCTTCAAAAATATTTTCCCTGGTCCAACTTGAAAGTTAAGAAATTCTCCACTGTGCAGATCATATTCTAATTGAATTTTGATTCCAGCTGTTTGGGCACACCCTCCAGAGCCTGGATATACATTCTCTAAAGCATTTGGCACTTGAAATACGGTGGCATCTAGGATATGGACTCGTTGAAAATAAGAGAAGAGATGGTTAGAAATTTGTGTTTGTTCACATATCTTTTGTTCTAACAGTAAAGAAAAAATATGTTTTAAAAACAAAACTGCTTTAGCATTTAGAAGTTTATTTAAGCCCTCAGGGCTAAGTAAAGTGCCTGTCGCTGCATGAAGCCTACTACATCATCGAATCAAGGAATCACTTGCCACCCGTTGACTAATCCAAATGCAAATAGCAGCTAAGTTTGATCCAGAAAACTTACGTTTTCGCTTTATAAATCCTATTCCTCTTGCAAGTTCTTCTAAGAATACAGGTGTAACATATCGTTGTAATTCTTCTGCAAATGGTAGTAATTCATCTTGAATCGAGAGATTCATAAGAAAACGTCATCCTTTCTAATTTAGCTTGTTTAGAAAGGATAACGCTTTTTGATATTTGAGAGTATTAAAATCTCCTAAGTTGATGGTTATGTATGGTGACCCCATAGCCAAAGAAGTAAGAAGATATTTAGAAGTGCATTAAATTTTGAGGAAGTGCTTGTGAACCGTATCATAAATAAATGAGGTTTTGTATGTTCGATTTTTAAATAATACCCAAGAAGGAGTGAGTCGCAGTTATAGTAATACTCTATTTTTGTATTTCTATAACAGATAATTTTTTTAAAAAACAGAATTATCTTGACAGTTATTGAATGGATTGATAAGGTTATAAAAAAATATTTCTTATCCAGAGAGGTGGAGGGACTGGCCTTATGAAACCTCAGCAACAGGTCTGCTTAAGTAGACACTGTGCTAATTCCAGCGGGTGAAAATCCTGATAGATGAGAGCTTCCGTTTTTATTTGTCAGTAGCGCCCTCTTTTTTAGAGTGCGTTTTTGTTTTTTCTGGATAGTAACTAAAGGAGAGTAGAAATGGAGAACAACAATGGGCAAGAATTTCAAAGGAAAATGCAAGCACGTCATTTAGTCATGCTATCACTTGGTGGGGTGATTGGAACTGGCTTATTCTTAAGCTCGGGTTACACTATTCAACAAGCTGGCCCGTTTGGAACAATTCTATCCTATCTAATTGGTGCGCTAGTGGTTTATCTAGTTATGCTATGTTTAGGAGAGCTTTCCGTACATATGCCTGAAACGGGCGCATTTCATAGTTATGCAGTTAAATACATTGGACCGGGTACAGGGTATACAGT